>NZ_JBFUJC010000034.1:0-15663 GCF_056401595.1 Paenisporosarcina sp. P4_E4_2
GTGGAGAATCCATTCGATCAATTAGAATATGTCTACACAAAAACGAAAGATACTTCCTACCGCACGCGATTGGCCAGTATTGAATGGAAAGCATCGACGGATTATTTCGATGCCATCAATACCTATCACAGATCTTTGGAAAACGCTGGSATGTGTTTCCAGGATCTTCGCTTTCGCGGCAAACTCATGGTGAGCGCAAAGCAAATGGAAGAACAATTTTATGGGCACCACACGTCACTTCGGCTCCTCAATCGAATCGAGAAATTACGGGACTGGCTCATAAAACAAATTGCTGATGTGGCGAAAGTAGAGTGGCAAAAACCGTGGGTCCAAGAAAAAATGGACTTGTTAAGCGATGATGAATATCATAAAGCGCATCGGTACTTAGCCAAGAAACATGGCTATGAAAGAGAGGCGATGGCGGATTACGACATGAGTCCAAAAGCACTCGCGCAGTTGATCGTCCGTCAAAAACTCAACACTTTGCGAAAACGAATTCGAGCGTTTCAGTTTGTGGATATCAAAAAGCTTTACAGACAGCTTTTTGAAGACCCTACAAAAATGCGACGCTTCTCATCACACGAGTTGCCTCAAGAATGGCTGGCAATTTGTGAACGAACATGTGAAGCGCTCGATGAAGGCAACCTGTTGTATGAAGATGCGACACCGTACGTCTATTTAAAAGAGTTGATCCTTGGGTTCCAGACCAATCGTTCCATTAAACAAGTTGTGATAGATGAAGCGCAAGACTATTCGCCTTTTCAGTTTGGATTTATCAAACGCTTATTTCCTGCCGCGCGAATGACGGTGCTTGGTGACTTTAATCAAGCGATTTTTGCGCATGCTCGTCAAACGAATGATTTCCAGTCTCTATTGGATTTGTACGGACCTAACGAAACAACGGTCGTTTATCTAGCCCGAAGCTACCGTTCGACAAAGCCGATCGTCGAATTCACCAGAAAACTTATACCAAACGGTGATCGAATTATTCCATTTGAACGCGAGGGAGAGAGCCCTCGCTTAGAACAATTAGACAGTACAGAAGAACTTCACCAACACATCAGCAGGAAAGTAGAGCAGTTGCAAGAACGCGGCTACCAGAGTATTGCGATCATTTGTAAATCTGTTGAGGAAAGTAGTCATGCCTATGAAGGGTTATCTACTGTTCCCGATTTGAAATTGATGACGACGGGCTCTATGGAATACGAACAAGGGGTCGTTGTCATCCCGTCGTATTTATCAAAAGGCATTGAATTTGAAGCGGTCATTGTGTACGATGCATCAACGCATGTCTATGGAGACGAAAGCTTGCGCCGCGTCTTCTATACCGTCTGCACGCGAGCAATGCATCACTTACAACTCTATAGCCTGGGAGAACCCACTCCATTTTTCACCTGAATTTCCGAATTAAGATTAATAACTACAATTGAATGAAAAAATTAGTAAAGGTATTGTTTTCGTCGGTGTGCGGTCGCTCAGTCATTTCTATGCGAGGCATCCCTATAGCTGTATGTTTTATTATATCCAATCTCACATTTCGATTATTTGAAGCTTTATCAAAAAATAGAATTTGCGAGAAACCTTTGTTCCTGCATCGTTAATTTATTTTTATTGGAACAACGTACTCTTAAGTTCCTTTTGTATGTTAGAATCTTTAGTGAATATTGGAAATTAGTTAGGAGCTTAATGTAATGATTTCCCGATTAGTCTGGACACGTATATCTATATAACGATGGTCATTAATGTGATTCTTTGTTTCAGTATTGTTATATGGAGGATATCTATTTATCAAGTTCGAGAGTGGGTACTCACTCACTCGCAGAAGTTTCCTAATTATTAGGGAATAATCTTGAATAGTAAATGTGGTCAGAAATGAAGAAACGAAAATTCTTAGTAAACTACCCGGGAAGCCCTGATCCTCTGAGAGCAGAGGCTTCTTTTTCGGTTTTTTCTTTAGATGGAATGAAAGGGTAAGTAAATTGCAGATTCTATAATTTGAGAGTTGGTGTGGTTATATGAGATTTATAAAGTGGATTGTCTTATTTCTTTTTGTCCTACTATTGCCGCTTGCCGTATGGCTATGGGAAGAACGGCATGCACAAAATTTGGATATTGTTATTCTGGATAAGACCGTTCCGAACGGGGATTTGCGTGAACATAAAGGTCTGACATGGTTGCTTAATCATACCCATATTAATAAAACGAATGGAGATTCCTATAGTGAAAAGGAAGACTATGCTGGAGTGACCTTTGATGGCAAAAGTGAAAGTGTACGTGGATTGCCTGAGGATTTAAGTTCTGCTGATTTTATTTACGTCGCAGACACTTATGGAATCTATGAATCCGAGCAAGAGAAACGAAGTGATAAAATCGAGGGAGGCTTAAGCTCTGGTGAGTGGACGTCAATTCATCAGGCTGTTGATCAAAACAATGTGCCATTGATCATGGAGTTTAATTCAATCTCATCACCGACGGAACCTTTAGTGCGGAAGGAAGTATCTAAATATCTAGGTTTTGAGCAAAAAGGGTGGACAGGCCGCTACTTTAAAGAATTGTCCAATGACAACGGGGAAATACCACAATGGCTAGTTGACTCCTATGAAGCGGCTGGCAATCAAAAGTGGTCATTTGCAGGAGAAGGCCTTGTGTTCATTGAAGAGAATACAGAAATGGTCCGTGTATTGTCACTTGAAAATGGCGATGTCGATGAAGCATCCATTAACTTGATGTTTACACAAAATGGCGAGAAGAAATTTAATTTGGACGGAGAATCTCCATACAGGTATTGGTTTGATATAACCGAAGCTGTGGATGAAAATAATGTATTGGCTTATTTCGAACTCCCTGTAAATAAACAGGGACAAGCATTGCTTGACGAATGGGGAATTCCATCCCGTTTTCCGGCAGTAATTGAAAAGAAACAGGATGCGACAAGTTCGTACTATTTTGCAGGTGATTTCGTAGACACGAATGATATTCCTTCGATCTATCAATATAGTGGAATGACAAAAATAAAAGAATGGTTTACCTTCGATTTTGTTTACCCTGAACAAAGCTTCTTTTGGAAAACATACGTCCCAATGATGAAAGTACTTTTGGAAGATGTGAAAGACGTTGATAGCAAAGACAAACAGTTGATACATAAACCTTCTGTTCTTCAAAATGAACTTGGTCTGAATTACTCAGCCAAAGTAAATGGCGATCGTTTTGACGTATATACAAATGGGGAATGGAAGACATTAACGGTTAAAGGCGTCAATATCGGAATGGGGAAACCGGGAACTTTCCCTGGGGAAGCAGCTATTACAAAAGGTGAGTATGCAAGATGGTTTAAACAAATTGGAGAAATGAATGCCAATACCATACGAATTTACACGCTTCATCCCCCTGCTTTTTATGAAGCATTGAAGGAATACAATGAATCTCATGAAAAGCCGCTCTATGTATTTCATGGGGTATGGGTTGATGAAGCACCTTTGGAAGAAACACTCGATGCATTTACACCGGAAATCACGGATCGTTTCCAAAAAGAATTCCAGAAAATTACTGATGTGATTCATGGAAATGCAAAAGTTGCAAAAGAACCTGGCCATGCTTATGGGACTTATAAAGCCGATATTTCGCCGTATGTGATTGGGTGGATGATTGGGATTGAATGGTACCCATTCATGGTGGATAATATGGCAACGAAATACAAGGGAATGGACCAATATAATGGGGAATATATTCAAACAACCAATGCCGTTGGATTTGAATTATGGATAGCCCAGCAAATGGATCAATTGACTGTGTATGAAGCGGAAACGTATAAATGGACGAGACCGATGAGCTTTACTAACTGGGTCTCGACCGACAATATAGAACAACCAGCTGAACCTTTGGAACAGGAGGATTTGGCAAGTGTCGATCCAAACCATATGCATTATAAAGAAAGTCTTTCAATGCCAGGAATGTTTGCTTCCTATCACGTCTATCCATACTATCCGGATTTTTTAAATTTGGAGGAACGGTACACTGAGTATATTGACCACCGGGGAGAAAAAAATAACTATGCGGGTTATTTACATGATTTAAAAGCGTCCCATAAAATGCCTGTACTTATTGCAGAATTTGGACTTCCTGCATCACGTGGACTTACACATGTGAATCCATTTGGATGGGACCAAGGCTTCCATACCGAGCAAGAGCAAGGTGAATACCTTTCTAGTCTTTATGAGGATATTATTCAAGAAGGCATGATGGGTGGTCTTGTGTTTACTTGGCAAGATGAATGGTTTAAGAGAACGTGGAATACCATGGATTTAGACAACGCAGATCGACGTCCATTTTGGTCAAATGCACAAACGAATGAACAGAATTTTGGTCTCCTGAATTTTGATCGTATGCTCATAAAAACAGATGGCAATATAGAGGATTGGGCAGATGCAGACCCTATATACCAGTCTAGAAAAGGGCCGATTACTGCACTTTATGCCACTAGCGATGAACGTTTTCTATATGTGAGGATTGACGGCAAACCTGGGACGGATTGGCTGAAAAACACCAAACCGCAATTGCTGTTTGACGTTAACCCTGGCAGTGGAAATGATCGTGTAGATGAATTGGGAGGTGTTACTTTTAATCAGCCATTTGCTGATTTCTGGTTATCTATCCAGTCCACAGAAGAGGCAAGAATGAAAGTAGATGCTTACTACGACGTTTTCTACTATCAATACGGAATTGAACTAAATATGATGGATTCAGCAACAACAAAACCGACTAAAAACAGTGGTTTGTTCAATGAAATTCGCTTGCCGCTTAATAAAGGCATTACAAGACCGGATACAGGAGAGTCGTTCCCATTTTCTTCATATGAGACTGGGAAAATGCGTTTTGGAAATTCCAATCCTGATTCACCGGATTATGACTCCTTAGCAGATTATTATTTCGATCCATCAACAGGTGTGATGGAACTACGCATACCGTGGCTATTGTTGAATATTAAAGATCCTAGTTCCAAAGAAGTTTTTGGTGATGTATACGTCGATGGCATGTATGCCAAGCAGCAAATCGATGATATTGGAATCGCCCTTGGAGTGACGGACAATCAGGGTCAAGTAATCCAGACTTTCCCTTCAAGCACCTCAACTAGCATTAGTGTCGATGAAGTGTCTCGCTATCGGTGGGAAGCATGGGAGCTACCTTATTCAAGTGAGCGTTTGAAACAATCCTATCTAATCCTACAAGAAACATTCAGCAAAACACCATAAAAAAAGAGGTTGTGCAGCGTATGCACAACCTCTTTTTAATCTGTAGATATACCTTTTCGCTGCATTTGTCCCCATTCTGCTTTTTTGGTGAAAAAGACAATTAAACCTTCAATACGCCAAATAACCATAATTGGACGGTACCAGAAACTCTCGGTCAGAGACCAAAAGAACAGCTTCACCAAATGAGAGGCTTTAGGATACTTATGCATAGTCATCTCTTCCATTAGGACAGCAAGCGATGAAACAAAGGAGCCGTACATGACCGTTACCAGGAATAGGGTGAAAACTACTGCAGGGTCGAGGAAGTCAAATAACAACCCAAAAATAATCAGTAAATATCCCATGAATTCGAACACTGCTCCAAGCAATTCCACAAATAAGAAATAAGGAAATGTGACAAAGCCAATGGTACCAAACCTTGGATTAAAGAACATTTTTCGATGTTTATAAAGCGTTTCAGCTAAACCTGTTTGCCATCGAACACGCTGCGACCGTAAATCATTGAAAGACTCAGGAGCTTCTGTCCAGCAGACAGGATCCGGTATATATTCAATCTGGTCTGCCAGTTTTTCCTCACGAATCATTCGCTGGAGCCTGACGATCAATTCCATATCTTCTCCAACAGTACCTTCTTGGTAGCCGCCAATATGTATCACCTTGTCCTTACGAAAAACTCCGAATGCCCCCGAGATAATCAATAGCTGATTGAATCTGCTGAATCCCAAACGCCCAATCAAAAACGCACGGAAATATTCTACAATTTGCATGATGACCAAAGGTTTACTGGAGAGATCAATCACTTCTATTTTGCTTCTGGCTATCGTTGTGCCATTTGCAACACGTATGGATCCACCAACAGCAATAATTTTCCCATCTGCCGCAAGGACAGGTTTCATTGCTTTTAATAATGCATCCTGTTCCAATATGGAATCCCCGTCAATCGCACAAAAGAACGGGTAATTGGCTAAATTGATCCCACTGTTTAATGCGTCTGCTTTACCGCCGTTTTCTTTGGAGATTACGACTAAATTAGGGAATATGGGAGATTTATACACTTTAAGGATAGGCTTAGTATCGATATGCTTTCGAATTGCATGATCCACCACTACCAATCCGTACTCATCTATCAATTTGGAAAGAGTTTGATCCTTGGAGCCATCATCTACCACAATGATTTCATATTGTGGGTACTGCAAAGTCAATAATGATCGAACGGTACTGATGACCCCAATCTCTTCATTATAAGCAGGAACAATTATGGAAACGGGTATCGTACTTTCACTAATAGCCAAATCTTCCAGAGTCTCTTTTTTATCCAGTCTGCCTTCTCTTAACACTTTCCGTAAAGACAGTAGAAATAAGACAACATAGCTTAATGCCGTAAAAGACATATAAATGATAATCATTAGCGCAAAAAATTGAAACAACCTAATCCAAATATCAGACATAAGACGGAACCTCTCTATCTAGCTTTAAACACTGAGATGCCATATCTCTGGCAAACGGATCAGGATGGCTTTGTGAAAGTTCAAGCAGCTTGCTCTCACCAAACGTTTGCAATATAGCATCTGCTGTTGAATAGCGAACCCACCAAACAGGATCTCCAAGAAACTCACTAAGTTCACTTTCAAATTGTGGTAGGGTCAATGCGCCTACAATTTTTGCTGCAAACATCCGCTCTTCCCAAATTTCGGACTTGAAAAATGGTTCCAGAAACTTGGTATCTGATAAGTAGCTCATCCTGAAAATTGCTTTCAATGCTTGAATGCGCATTTCCGGAAGTTCATGAAACAATTTTTCCTCAACGAGTTGCAAATATTCCAGTTTCTTCGAAAGCCCAAAATACATTAACAAAGAACTGACAGCTTTTGAACTGCCATGAAGCGAAACATACTCAACTGCCTGTGGGATTACATCGTCAGGAAAGCGAGTAAACGCTGATAGAAAAACTGTTTCAGTCGCTGATTGATCTTTTTCTAAATACACTAAAATGGACAAATCGCCTATGGCTGCCAAGGTACGTATCAATTGTTGCTTTTCTTCGTCATGAATTTTGATTTCTTCCAGTCTTCGTTTAAGAATGGGCTGTAAAGATTCCATTCGAAAATTTTCTATATAATATAGTGCATTTACACGAGCCGGCCAAGCCCCAGTATTCAGTACTCTTTTATAGTATGAGCTTAAATAGTATGTAGCGCTCTCGCGGATCTTGTGCTGCAATCCTTCATCTGTTGTAATCGCCATACTATCACTGAACAATTTCTCTGCAACACGATACTCTTCAGGTGGAAGAGGGATATATACATCTTGATCATTATATAAATACTGAATAAACAAAGGCATGCTTTCTTTGTAAATATGGTCTTCATGCATTTCTCGCTTGCTTTTTTTCATTTTCTTGATTACTAAAAATAACAGCAGTAGCAGCTGTGAAAGAGCCAAAACAATAAATAGAATGATAAAAAAAGTAAGTAGGATATTCATAGGAATAACCTATTGACTAGACGCTGGATACGGGCCAATACCTCTTGTGGATGAAAAGGTTTCAGCATGTAGTCATCTGCGCCCGAATTGAGGGCGTGCAAAATATCTTGGTTATTTTTTCTGTCAGTCAACATAGCAATTAGCACACGTTCGGATTGCACTTTTTTCTTCACAATGTGCAGGACTTCTAAACCGTCCATTTTGGGCATTACACCATCCAGCATGACAACGTGATAATCCTGTGGTGTATACCAATTTGATTCCGTAAACTCAAAGCCGTCATTGTAGCAGTGGACACTAATATCAAAAGTATCCGATTGCCATGCAGAGAACTGCCTTTCAAGTAATGCTCGAACCATCGCATCATCATCAACAATATGTATCATTAAGCGGCTAGCGAGGGAACTGGCAAACGAATTTTCATCATACACATGGATGGAATTTCTGCCTGCTTTTTTGGCTTGTTGTAAAGCGCGGTCAGCCTGCTTCAGCAAAGTTCCGTCGATATGAGTGGAAGGAAACCATTCCGATATCCCAGCTGAAAAGGTGATATTCCAAAGTTCTCGCATCTGTTCAGCGATATCTTCTACGATATTTGCAGCAACAAGAGCTGGTTTATGGCGAATCAATAAGACAAATTCATCACTACCAAAACGGAATACGTCTGTCTTTGAACGTAGGGTCTGTTGGGCAATATGGACAAAAAATTGTAGCACTTCATTTCCTTTTTGATGGCCATAAAGATTATTGAAATCTTTAAATAAGTCGAAGTCAATGAGAACAATTGAAAAAGATTCATTGGATATTTCGTAACGATTATAAAGAGAAGACTTAGTTATATAAAATTGTTTCCTGTTGTATGCACCAGTTAATTCGTCAACGAGTAATTTATTCGTAATCGACTTTCTAAAAGCCACGCGATTTAATATAARGGGAATGAAAATATCCAAATCAATCGGTTTGCTGATAAAATCTATTGCCCCTAGTTCATATGCGCGTATTCGATTTTCTTTTAATTGATTGGAAGAGATAATCGCGGTTGGTATAGATCGATCTCGTGAAATATCTTTGATTTCCAGCAATACATCAAATCCACTTTTATCGGGCAGGTTTGCTTCAATAAGCACGAGATCTGGATTGACGGTATGGAAATATTCAATTCCTTTTGAAGCGGTCGTTGCAATTAAAACAGAAATAGAATGTCGGTCAAAAGAATCTTTCATGTCCATGACAAAATCAATATTTGGGTCAATAAGTAAAATTAACACCTCATCCCGAGGTTGAGATCTAGATTCATTTAATGGAATGTGTTGATCCATATTGTGCACCTCCAAACTTTGAATCTTAATTATAACAAAATAGGGTAAATAGAAATACATGTTAGTATGAGTCAGGCAATCTTACTACACAATTTCAGATGATAAATAATCGAATAAGTCATGAAAATTCAAGGTTTATGGAAAGCGAGTTAAAGAAACAACATAATGCATTTAGTGTAGTTATTTTAAATTATCAAATCACGTAAATAGGACACCGTTCGTAAGAAAGCAAAGGAATTTTTAATTAGGCAAGAAGAAAAACAAAGAACAGTTAGCAAAAGCTAACTGCTCCATTTGGCTCCAAAAGGTTGGATGATTTCCAATTTTAGTTTTTGCAAATTTCAACTTGATAGTCCTTAGAAGAATTTACAATAGCACAGATTTTCTGTTGTTCATCGCCAGCGACATGTCCATCTAAATAAATTTCAGATGTCGCATACTCTCCTGAATGACTTATATTATTAATCACAACATCAACATTTTTTTCTTTTTTAAAGTGTTCAATAGTCGCTAGTTTAGCTGTTTCTTTGGTTTCTGGCCACGCTTCTTTACTAAATTCATCTGGTGTACCGTAATCCATAATAAAATATACCCATGCAGCTAGGAAAAGTAACATAKCTCCACCAAATACGAATAAGCGCTTTAATAGATTTTTCTTCATTAACCTTCACCTTTCAATAGCGTTCTTACTTTGTTCACATGACCACTTTGTATTAATACAAGTCTTTTCATTACGATCGTTTACTCCTCAAAATCTTATTTTATGCTTGTTTATTATACTATTCTGGTTCGTTAGCTATTATCTTATTACGTGACACTCACATTACAAATTTGTATGCTGTTGATGAACGTCGGGGCGTTGCGTCGAATGCTGTTCCCCAGGAAAATCTCGTAATGTGTAATTAAATCAAGTTAATACAGAAATAGGAATTCAAATAAAATAATGGGTCTTCCTATTGTAGTAACCCCTATCTATGAAACCGTTGGCGATGTCATGCCACGGTTTTTTTGTTGATCTCCACTATTTCATCCATCATTTTTCATTGTCTCTTCGATTACGGATCGCAGGTTACTGCCTCATCCGGATGTGATAGGCGTACTTGTGTTGTGTTGGGTTTCCCAAAGTCTGTGCTGTCTTTGGTGATAACGATAGCATAATGGAAATATATATATATCATTTGGCTTTTGATGGAAGAAATGGTGACTCAACAAATGCAAATAGGATAAGTACTAGATTATTAGATTGGTTGACAGATAATTTATGTTGTTGTAGACTGTGGATGTTGTTGAAAGACTGATTCACAATTGAATACAACCTCACTTATATGGTGAGGTAGAGGCGCGATATTTAACAGTCCTTAGAGGAGTTTGAGAAAGCTTTGATTCTAAGGAGAAGGAAATGTCGCCGAAGTGAGTAATATTTCTCGGTATTACTTGCTGGGTCTGTAGTTAAGAACTGCAGGACTGTCTCAATAAACATCCCGGTTTATTGAGTGTGCTATCTCATTTGGGAAAAGTAGAGGATTTAGGGCAACTACGCATATTGCGACCTGAGTTCATCTCAGGTCTTTTTTTGTGGAGTTGGCCTTTTTAGTCTATAAAGACGATTTAAAACATATATCAAACAAAAGGGGAGAACTAGTCATGAGAAAAAAATCAGCCATATTTTTAACGATATTCCTTTCTACCATTTTGCTTTTAACAGCTTGTGGGACAAGCAGTTCAGAGAAAACAGGTTCATCAGAAAAGAAAGACCCATTCATAGTAGGAATGGAAGCAGGATATGCGCCATTCAACTGGACTCAAATGGATGATGCAAATGGCGGAGTGAGAATTGACGGAAATGCTGAATACGCAGGTGGCTATGACGTTGAAATTGCAAAACGAATCGCTGACAAGCTAGGTAAAGAATTGGTCATTGTCAAAACGGAATGGGACGGTCTTGTTCCAGCATTGGTTTCTGGCAAGATCGATGCCATCATTGCTGGCATGTCACCAACAGCTGATCGCAAAGGGTCAATCGATTTTTCGGACAACTACTATACTTCAGAGTTGGTCATGGTTGTTAAAAAAGGCGGGAAATATGAGGGCGCCGCTTCGATCCATGATTTCAAAGGAGCAAAAGTAACGGCACAATTAAATACATTCCACTACTCCGTGATCGATCAAATCAAAGGTGTGAAAAAGCAGACTGCTATGGATAACTTCCCGGCGATGCGTGTAGCACTTGAATCAGGAATGATTGATGGATATGTATCGGAACGCCCAGAAGGAATCAGTGCTTCCGCAGCTAACGACAACTTCGCTATGGTTGAATTTACAGATGGTTTCGAGACGTCTGTAGAAGACACGACAACTGCAGTCGGATTACAAAAAGGCAGTGACTTAACAGAAAAAATCAATGAAGCACTCGCAGAGATTTCAGATGAAGAACGTAAGGAAATCATGGATAACGCTATTAAAAATCAACCGGCAGCACAATAAGTAACAACGTGATACCGGCTGCAATAGCAGCCGGTTTTACGTTTTCCTAGGAGGACAAAAATGAGTACTGAGTGGATTATGACGATTTTATCTAATAACTGGCCGATGTTCATTCGTGGAGCAGGTATGACACTCTTGATTTCCATTATCGGGACAATTCTTGGGGCAATCATTGGATTGCTGATTGGTGTCATCAAAACGATTCCAATGCCTGAACGAGGGGCTAAAAAATGGCTATTAAAAATTATTAATACAATTTTATCTGTGTATGTTGAGTTTTTCCGCGGCACGCCAATGATCGTGCAAGCCATGGTTATCTTTTATGGATCGGCCCTGGCATTTGGCATCAGCATGGACGTATTGTCTGCGGCCATCTTCATCGTATCGATCAATACAGGAGCGTACATGGCAGAGATTGTCCGTGGGGGAATAGTGTCCGTCGATAAAGGCCAATTCGAAGCATCTCAGGCAATCGGCATGAATCATTTCCAGACAATGATCCATGTCGTCCTGCCGCAAGTCGTTCGCAACATTTTGCCGGCAACAGGCAATCAATTTGTCATCAATATTAAAGATACGGCTGTACTTAACGTCATTGGCGTTACCGAGTTGTTTTTCCAAACGAAATCAGTGGCAGGAAATAACTTCAGGTATTTTGAATCGTTCTTTGTTGCCTGTGTCCTGTATTTCATCATGACATTCACCGTCACATTAATCCTTCGATATGTGGAACGGAAACTTGACGGACCTAAAAATTACAGCATGATCGGAATGCCGGAAAATGTACTTGGTACAGCAAAAAACGGTAACCGATAAGAAAGGAGAAGTTCACATGGAAGCAGTTATTGATATACAGCATCTAAGCAAATCTTTTGGATCCCATGAAGTATTGCGCGACATTGACTTCTCGGTAAATAAAGGGGAAGTGGTCTGTGTCATTGGTTCTTCGGGATCTGGAAAGTCCACTCTTCTGCGTTGCATTAATCTATTGGAAAAACCGAGCGGCGGACAAATCATTTATAATAATGAAAACATTTTGGATAACAAGCATGATATCCATGCTTACCGAACAAAACTCGGAATGGTCTTCCAGCAATTCAACTTATTCAACAATCATAATGTCCTCAACAATTGCGTCATTGGACAAGTAAAAGTTTTGAAGCGCTCAAAGGAAGAAGCGGAAAAAATTGCGATGAAATACCTGAAAGTCGTTGGGATGGATCGATATATCAACGCGAAACCAAGCCACTTGTCAGGCGGTCAAAAACAGCGTGTAGCAATTGCACGTGCACTTTCAATGGAACCAGACGTCATGCTGTTTGATGAACCAACATCAGCACTAGATCCTGAGATGGTAGGAGAAGTTCTTAAAGTCATGAAGGAACTTGCTGAAACAGGTCTTACAATGCTAATCGTCACGCATGAGATGGAATTTGCGAAGGAAGTTTCAGACCGTGTCGTATTTATGGACAAGGGTGTTATTTGTGAAGTGGGAAGTCCAGAGCAAATTTTCAATAACCCAACACAAGAACGTACAAAAGAATTCTTAAAACGAACATTAAAAAAGATGTAAATTAATCTTTTCTAGATCATAATTACATGACAAAAAGGGATATCCGATTACTGGATGTCCCTTTTCTTATTGTCTCTCAAGTGCAGCAAATCTATGATTTTAATAGTTGAATATATTAAATAAGTTTTTAATTTTGATGTTGCGCTTAATGTGAAATCACGATTTGATTGAGGCTTTTATATTTATTTTCAAATAAAAATCATAGCTATTTCTTTTTTGGACATCTTATTAGAAAGAAAATGTTGTATGAGGTGATATCTATGATTATTGAAAGGTCGTCTAAGTGGAAAGAAGGCTTAATAAATCGATTGGAAAATCGTGAAGCTTGGGATAACTGGACGCTATATAAGATGAGTTATGACGTAGTAAAGTCGAACTTGATTACCGAATTTACCGGTCTTCAATCTCCTAAATATTTACCTAACCTGACACCATTGAAGCATCAACTCGAAGTCGCGGAAACTGTGATAGAACGCATGAATGGAAAAGCAATTCTCGCAGATGAAGTGGGGCTTGGCAAAACCATTGAAGCCGGTTTAATAATGAAAGAGTACCTCATCAGGGGACTTGTGAAAAAAGCGTTAATATTGGCTCCAGCTTCTTTAATCAATCAATGGGTGCAAGAGTTGAACCACAAATTTTATATTCCAGCCATTGCTTATCGAAAGAACTATGGTTTAGATCATTACAGTGTCGTCGTCATGAGCATGGATATGGCCAAAAGGAGCCCACATAAAGAACATATCTATGAGCAGGACTATGACTTAATCATCATTGATGAAGCGCACAAATTGAAGAATCATAAAACAAAAAACTATGAGTTTGTTCAAGATTTAAAGAAGAAGTTTTGTTTGTTACTGACGGCCACGCCTATTCAAAACAATCTATTTGAATTATTTCATTTAATCTCCTTGCTGAAACCTGGACATCTCGGTGATTATGAGACGTTTCAAGCAGCGTTTTCCGCAAGTAAACATAGCTGGGAAAATGATGATTTCTTAAAAGAATTAGTGAATCAAGTAATGGTCAGAAACCGAAGACAGGACACAGGAATTGAATGGACGAACCGACGTGTCCAAACCATTCCGATTCAGTTTACCCCACAAGAAAAAGAAGTCTACGAAATGATTTTGGAATTGAAGAATATATCGCCTGAATTTTCGAGTGCATTCACGATGATTACACTGCAAAAGGAAATGTGCAGCAGTAAGGAAGCTACTTATTTGACCTTAAACGAGATGCGTCAAAAATGCACCGATTCAAAGGCGGTTCTTTATATAGAAGAAATTATTCAAAAGTTGGTGACGCTCGAAGTCAATGCAAAAGCTGAAAAAGCTTATGACATTATTACCGAGGCAAATGATAAAGTCATCTTATTTACCGAATACCGAGCCAGTCAAGCGTATTTACAATGGTATTTACATTCTAAAGGAATCACAAGTGTCATCTTTAATGGGAAGTTCAAGGCGAGTAAACGAGACTGGATGAAGCAATTGTTTAAAGACCACGCACAGGTGCTGATTGCGACTGAATCTGGTGGAGAAGGGATTAACCTGCAGTTCTGCCACCATGTCATCAACTACGATTTACCTTGGAATCCGATGAAATTGGAACAGCGTATCGGACGTGTTCACCGGTTAGGTCAGGAACATGATGTTCATATTTACAACTTGGCAATTGAACAAACCATAGAGAATGATATCTTAGAGTTGCTCCATGTCAAAATCGATGTATTTGAGAAGGCAGTGGGTGAGCTAGACAGTATTTTATCCACATATAAACAATCCATTTGATTAGAGACATCTAGAGGAGGAATCATATGTATCCACAACAAATCCACGAATATTTAGTGAGGTTTTTTAAAGAAAACAATTGCCAGATCGTCAAAGAACATGACCACTACATCACTGTCCAATTAACCATCGATATGGACAAAAAAATCATGAACCGCCCATATTATTGGCAATACATCGAAAATACAAACATTGTTCCGAGTCCGGCTCAAATAACGTTAATTACTGATCAAAACAAATTGGAAGAAGACATCAAAGGGGAAGTTGTGCACTTCGGTTCTCCATGGCTCAATCAGATATTTCAAGCAACCAATGATCTGGGTTCATTTGTCCACATGTATGAACGGGTAWCCGGTAATCCAGGTTCCCAACCCATATTAACTCCATGGTTAGGCGTGAACTATAAAGTATCGTATTACAGCGATCAGACGAAGGAAATGCTGTACTCTTTAGGTATTAATTTGATGACAGGGGAAATGAAACACAGTTTTCAGGAAGAGATAAGTGAACTGGATTTGGATTCCACCATGCCAAAAAATGCCTTTGATTTAATGTATATTATTAAACCAATACGAGGACTAGAGCGATTGGATGCTGCAATCGAAAGCCTTATCCAGCATGACGACCACACATGGGCGGATGAGGCCAAAAGCAGATGGCAAAAGGACCGGCAAGTGCTGGAACATTTTTATGAAGCGATGGATAACAAACCGGAGTGTTACGAGATGGAGAAAAAAGCAATGGATGAGCAGTACCAAACG
>NZ_JBFUJC010000035.1:0-15465 GCF_056401595.1 Paenisporosarcina sp. P4_E4_2
ATGGTATCCCCCAGGCTATCCGTGATGACTAAATATGGAATGTCGTTACCACTATACCCTTTCGCGCTTTCCGTTTTCCCATTGCTCGTGGAGAAAAACATGGCTGTGATGAGTTCATTATTATAGGTAAGAATTTGTGAGGCAGTTTCCGTGATTGCTTGTGCGATGTTTGGAGGGGATATGCGTTCACTCGGTGAGATGAACGCTTGGTGTGAAGTAGTTGGTTTAATAGATTTTGAACCAAAATTGGTTGTTTTGAGTGCGAATGTTCGTGCGGCAATTGCTTGCGCTTTTAAGGCCTCTAGCTGGAACGTAGCTGGCATTTCTGCTTGTACGACACCTTTGACATAGTCCTCTAATGGAAACGGCTCAGCATGCCCTTCCACGCGAATTAGTATAGGTTCACAAGCTACAACATTGTCGGTTTCGGGTTCGGGTGCTGACTCTTGCCCTTGTTGCGGTAGTTTCTTAATTATTTGCAGTGGCAGGAGGAATAAACAGAGACAGGTGATGACAATGGCTAAGTATCTCATGGTGGAATATATGATGATAGAGTAAAGAATATGAATTACAGAGAGCATTAGAATTTATCTGGATTTAATGCGAGTAAATCTAGATTTCAAATGGGTTTCTTCATATCGTATGTCGAGATCTCTTATCAGCATCGCAACGGAAACAAAACACTTCTATGGAATTTTTTTGGAAGTAACTGGGCGAATGGGAATAGTGCGAACGGGAATAAAGTACTCGCGAGAGGGATTAAACGTATCCTTAATAGGAACAAATCTTGAAAGGGAATAAAAACTCCCTCCCGTTAATATTGCCACACTTCTAACAGGAGTAAAGCGTAAACAAACCAACTTGCCCCCTCCCACTTCATTCTGAGGGGTATTACTGTTACGGATTAATATAAACAAAGTGAGCTTTCCGAATAGGAACAAATAAAAAGGAAATGGCATAAACTAAATATCCCCCTACCCCCTCTTCCCAAAACTGAGTATTAACAGGAATAAAATTTTCCACAAAAAAACCGACATCTTGGGTATAAGATGTCGGTTTTTGGAATAGGATAGGATAGGGATTAAACGGTTTGTTGCATTACTTTTTCATCAGAAGACTCAGATGAAACGCGTTCAATGTCTGCTCCAAGTGCCTGTAGTTTCAAGTGGAAGTTCACGTATCCACGGTCAAGATGGTAAAGTTCAGTAACGCGTGTTACGCCTTCTGAAGCCAAGCCCGCTAAAATTAATGCTGCAGCTGCACGTAGATCAGTTGCTGCCACTTCTGCGCCTTGAAGTTCTGATGGTCCTTGCATAATAACCGAGCGACCTTCAATTTTCACATTCCCGTTCATGCGACGGAATTCTTCTACGTGCATAAAGCGGTTTTCAAATACCGTTTCAGTCAACATTCCCGTGCCTGTTGCCGTTAACATCAATGCCATCATTTGTGATTGCATGTCAGTCGGGAAGCCAGGATGCGGCATTGTTTTAATATCCACTGATTTCAATGTTTCAGTTGCACGGATACGAAGTCCGTCTTCTTCTTCATTGATATAAACGCCCATTTCTTCCATTTTGGAAATTAACGCTGCCATATGCTCAGGAACTGCGTTTTCGATTGTTACATCACCTTTTGTGATGGCAGCTGCCACCATGAATGTACCTGCTTCAATACGGTCAGGAATGATATGGTGAAGTGTACCTTCTAATTCTTCTACACCCTCGATGCGAATCGTGTCGGTACCAGCCCCGATAACACGTCCACCCATTTCGTTGATGAAGTTCGCCAAATCTACAATTTCCGGCTCTCTTGCAGCATTTTCAAGAATTGTCGTTCCTTCTGCTAATGCTGCCGCCGTCATGATGTTTTCAGTAGCCCCAACACTTGGGAAGTCCATATAAATTTTAGCACCTTTTAAGCGACCTTCTGTTCTTGCCTCAACAAATCCATGACCAAATGAGATTTCAGCGCCCATCGCTTCAAAACCTTTTAAATGCTGATCGATTGGACGAGAACCGATTGCACAGCCCCCTGGAAGTGCTACACGCGCAAAGCCGTTACGAGCTAAAATCGGTCCCATTACTAAGATCGATGCACGCATTTTACGAACGTATTCGAATTGAGCTTCACTTGATAATGTAGCTGAAGAATCGATAATGACTTCGTTTTGTTTTGGGAAATATTGCACTGATGCACCTAAACTTTTCAATACTTCATTTATCGTGTAAACATCTGCTAAGTTCGCTACGTCACGAATGATGTTTTTTCCTTTTGTTGCTAAAAGAGCTGCTGCCAATACCGGTAGTACCGCATTTTTTGCACCCTCTACTCTTACTTTCCCTGTTAACTTATGGCCGCCTCTTACAATAATTTTATCCAATGTTGACCCTCCATGTTTTATATAATGATTTTTCTCTATGTGTCGATTAAACTCGTATGATGTCATTTATTAGGAATAAAAACATTACTCATATTACAGACATTTCTCGTATAACACAAGTACCCATTCCCTCATTTTTTGTGAACTTTTTGACAAGTAACTGTTTTATATGATACGTAAGTCACAAGTTCTTTGTGTCGGTCAAAATGGAACTCTTTTAAACTCTTTTTTGTTAAGTTATTCTACCTACTAATTCCCTTCGACACTAGGATTAAACCATCCTTCGACAATTTATTTCCCGGGTAATATTTGTTCTCTCCATGGCCATAGCTACGAAACTCGTTCATCTTTATGGACATAAAGAGACTCTTTATGAAAAGAGGAACGGAATCTGTTTCGACCAAGTCGACATGTGCAAAAAGAAGTTCGACACTGAAGAACCGATTGCAATGCTCAAAAGAATGTATAGTAGTTGCACTTGAAAAACATGTTGCTTTTTGACAACTTTTTCGATCATGACAGCACGAAGTGCAAAAAATGTAATTCCGATAAAAAATGTATGCGATAAAATGCCAAGGATTGCTTGTTGCCCAATTTGTGTATACATGGTGATTGCTCCTTTTTGTTTGAAAAGTGGTCGAATTAAGTAAGGAAAACACTTTTGTTAAGATGTTGTCTGGCAGCATACGAACGAATGTGAAAAATTAAGTTAATAAACTTATCACGTTCGAATTGTGTTGAACAATGAAATTGGAGAATGAAAACCCATTTCCAGAAATACATTCGTTACATTCAGATATAACATTGAGCAATGTAAATAAACAACAGTGAATCCTCTATATCGAACTGTGAAATAGAGAGACCCCCACCTATCAAATAAAAAAACGAGTCGAGGAGAATACTACTCCTCGACTCGCCATCTTTTATTAGATGTTACCCTCATTAACGTTGATACGATTCATTGCGCGTTTCAATGATAGTTCCGCACGTTTGAAATCGACGTCGTCTTGTTTTGATAAGTTCAGACGTTCTTCAGCACGTTTCATTGCTTCTTTCGCACGATTGATATCAATTGTGCTAGCTACTTCAGCTGATGGAGCTAGAATGGATACTTGGTCAGGTCGGACTTCCAAGAAACCGCCGCTTACTGCTACGATTTCAGTTGTTCCTTCCTTTTTCAGACGAATGGCACCCACTTTAAGTGGAGCAACCATTGGAATGTGTCCAGGTAGCACACCAATTTCACCAGTTGTTGTAGAGGCAATGATCATGTTGACTTCAGAATCGTATACCGGGCCGTCGGGAGTGACAATATTGACTTTGATGGTCTTCATTTTTTCCCCTCCTGGTCCCTGTTATTAAACTTCAACGCCCATGCTTTTCGCTTTTTCAATAACCTCTTCAATGCGTCCAACTAAACGGAATGCATCTTCAGGTAGGTGATCATATTTACCATCAAGAATTTGTCTGAATCCTTGAACTGTTTCTTTAACCGGTACGTATGAACCTTTTTGGCCAGTGAATTGCTCAGCTACGTGGAAGTTTTGAGATAAGTAGAACTGAATACGACGAGCACGGTTAACCGTTAACTTGTCATCATCAGATAACTCATCCATACCAAGAATCGCGATGATATCTTGAAGTTCTTTGTAGCGTTGAAGTGTTGATTGTACTTGACGAGCAACTGAGTAGTGCTCTTCGCCAACGATTTCAGGTGACAATGCACGAGAAGTTGAAGCCAAAGGATCTACCGCTGGGTAAATACCCATCTCAGAAAGTTTACGTTCTAAGTTTGTTGTTGCATCTAAGTGAGCAAATGTTGTTGCTGGAGCTGGATCCGTATAGTCATCGGCAGGTACGTAAATCGCTTGAATCGATGTTACAGAACCTACGTTAGTAGACGTGATACGCTCTTGCAATTGACCCATTTCAGTAGCAAGTGTTGGTTGGTAACCAACGGCTGATGGCATACGACCTAGAAGGGCTGATACCTCAGAACCTGCTTGAGTGAAACGGAAGATATTATCGATGAACAATAGTACGTCTGCACCTTGCTCATCACGGAAATACTCAGCCATTGTCAAACCAGTCAAGGCAACACGCATACGTGCACCAGGCGGCTCGTTCATTTGACCGAATACCATTGCTGTTTTCTTGATTACGCCAGAATCGCTCATCTCGTGGAATAAGTCATTTCCTTCACGCGTACGCTCACCAACACCTGCGAATACCGAGATACCGCCGTGTTCTTGTGCGATGTTATTGATTAATTCTTGAATAAGTACAGTTTTACCTACACCGGCACCACCGAAGAGACCGATTTTACCACCTTTGATATAAGGAGCTAATAAGTCTACTACTTTGATTCCTGTTTCAAGAATTTCAACTTCTGTTGAAAGGTGTTCGAACGTTGGTGCAAGACGGTGAATCGGGTCACGGCGTAATTCAGCCGGGATCTCTTCGCCTAAGTCAATTACTTCACCAAGTACGTTGAATACACGACCTAATGTGATGTCACCAACTGGAACTGTAATTGCTGATCCAGCGTCTGTAACTTCCGCACCACGTTTCAAGCCATCTGTAGATGACATAGCTACTGTACGGACAGAGTCGTCACCAAGGTGTAACGCAACTTCAAGAGTTAACGTTGTTGGCTCTTGGTTTGGACGTTCAATCGCAACTGTCAATGCGTTATAGATTGCTGGTAACTGGCCGTTGTTGAACTTAACGTCAACAACTGGACCCATTACTTGAAGAACGTGTCCTATGTTCATACTTGTTCCCTCCTGTCTTACTTACTTCTTCTATTCTAGAGCCGCTACGCCGCCGACGATTTCCGTGATTTCTTGGGTAATCGCTGCTTGACGTGCACGGTTGAATTGTAATGTCAATGAACTGATTAGTTCACTTGCGTTATCGGTTGCGCTCTTCATTGCTGTCATACGTGCAGCATGTTCACTTGCTTTGCCGTCTAGTAAAGCACCGTAGATCAAGCTTTCCGCATATTGTGGAAGCAGTACTTCAAGAATTGCTTCGCCTGAAGGCTCGAATTCATATGAAGCAGCTGTGCTTGTCATTGCGATGTCCGTTAACGGAAGCACCTTTTTCTCTGTAACGTCTTGTTGAATGGCGCTAACAAAATGGTTGTAGTACATATAAAGTTCATCATACATACCTTCTGTGAACATACCAACAGCCTTGCGCGCTATTTCTTTAATATCAGCAAATGAAGGCTGATCCGGTAAACCGACTGCACTTTCAATTACTGTAATGCCGCGTTTCGTGAAGAAATCACGACCGATACGTCCAACTGCAAAGACTACAAATTGATCATTTGATGTGTGACGTTCACGAATTGCATTCGTTACAGCACGTAACACGTTACTGTTGTATGCACCCGCAAGTCCACGGTCAGCAGTGATGACGAGGTAAGCTGTCTTAGCTACAGGGCGAGATTTGAGCATTGCATGCCCATTATCGCTAGTTCCTGAAGCGATTGCTCCTACGACATCTTCAATTTTCGCCATGTAAGGAACGAATGATTTCGCATTCAATTCTGCACGGTTCAATTTCGAAGCCGACACCATTTGCATCGCTTTTGTAATCTGGCTCGTTTTCTTTGTCGATGTTATTCGGCTTTTAATGTCGCGTAATGATGCCACTGGTATTTCACCACCTTATCGTTTTTTATTCATCCAAAAAGATTACTCTGATTTAGCAAATGTCTTTTTAAACGCTGAGATCGCGTTTACTAAGTCTTCGTCAGCAGGAAGATCTTTTGTTGTACGGATGTGATCTAAAACGTTTGTGTGGTTTGAATCTAACCAGCTATGCAATTCGTTCTCGAAACGAACGATATCTTGAACTGGAATATCATCTAAGTGACCACGTGTAAGAGCGTAAAGAATAATAACTTGTTTTTCAACCTTAAGCGGTTTGTTCAAGTCTTGTTTCAATACTTCTACTGTACGTGCACCACGGTTTAATTTGGATTGAGTTATTTTATCAAGGTCAGAACCGAATTGAGCGAATGCTTCAAGTTCACGGAATGCAGCTAAGTCAAGACGTAGTGTACCCGCAACTTTTTTCATTGCTTTAATTTGAGCTGAACCACCAACACGTGATACTGAAAGACCCGCGTTGATTGCTGGACGAACACCTGAGAAGAATAGGTCAGATTGTAAGAAGATCTGTCCATCCGTAATCGAAATTACGTTTGTTGGAATATAAGCAGAGATATCTCCAGCTTGTGTCTCAACGAATGGAAGAGCTGTAATTGACCCTGAACCAAGTGTTTCATTCAACTTAGCAGCACGCTCTAACAAGCGGCTATGTAAGTAGAATACATCCCCTGGATATGCTTCACGACCCGGAGGACGACGAAGTAATAATGAAAGTTCGCGGTAAGCAGCAGCTTGTTTAGATAAATCATCATAAACAATTAGTACATGCTTGCCATCAAACATGAATTCTTCCGCCATTGTAATACCTGTGTAAGGAGCTAGGTACAATAATGGAGCTGGTTGAGATGCTGATGCAGTAACAACGATTGTGTATTCTAATGCGCCGTTTTTACGAAGCGTTTCAACTACGTTACGAACAGTCGATTCTTTTTGACCGATTGCTACGTAAATACAAATCATGTTTTGGTCAGCTTGGTTAAGGATTGTATCGATCGCAACAGCTGTTTTACCTGTTTGACGGTCACCGATGATTAACTCACGTTGACCACGGCCGATCGGCACTAGTGCGTCAATCGCTTTGATCCCAGTTTGCAATGGTTCATGAACCGATTTACGGGCCATAACACCTTGTGCTGGGCTTTCGATTGGACGAGTTTTTGTTGTGTTGATTGGGCCTAAGCCATCAACTGGTTGGCCTAGTGGATTGACAACACGGCCAATCAATTCTGGTCCAACTGGTACTTCCATAATACGGCCTGTACGACGTACTTCATCGCCTTCTTTGATATCTGCATATGGTCCTAGAATAACGATACCTACGTTGTTCGCTTCTAAGTTTTGTGCCATACCCATAACACCGGTAGAGAATTCCAATAATTCTCCAGCCATGACGTTGTCGAGACCATGAGCACGAGCGATACCATCACCAATTTGGATAACTGTACCCACATCGCTAACTTTCATCTCAGATTGATAATTTTCAATCTGCTGTTTAATCAAGACACTGATTTCTTCAGCTTTGATGCTCATGTATGTCACCTCTTTCGTTTCATAATATTAACCAATAAGTTGTTTTTTCAAGCGGTCTAGCTTAGCGCTTACGCTGCTATCGAAAATACGATTCCCGATTTGAAGACGAATGCCACCAATCAATGATGGATCAATTTCGTTTTCAATGCGTAAAGAGTTCACCCCTACTTTGTGTGCAAATGCAGACGAAATCGCCGCACGCTCATCATCAGTCAAAGGACGTGTAGAGAATACTTTCGCGTCAGCAATACCTTGTGCTTCGTTTGAAAGTGTTTCAAATTCAGTAGCTACTGCCACTACTTCATTGATTCGTTTACGGTCAATCAACACTTGCAGTGTATTCACTACGAATGGATTAGCTTTACCGAATAACTCACGAATCAACTCTTTTTTACGGTCTAAAGAAAGCTTTGGAGAAGCAAGCATAACCTGCAATTCACGATTTTCTTTAAATACCACTTTCACTTCACGGAAATCTTCTTCCACGTGAGCTAGTTGGTTATGTTGTTGTGCTAGTTGAAACAATGCTAGGGCATAACGTTTCGCTGCAGTTGATTGACTCACACTACATCGCCTGCCTTCGCAATCGTTTCTTCGATTAACGCACGGTTATCTTCTTCAGAAATTTGTTTTCCAAGAACTTTAGATGCTGCAAGAACAGATAGAGATACAACTTCTTCGCGTACTGCTGCGATAGCTTTTTCTTTTTCTGTTTCAATCTCACGGACAGCTGATTCTTTCAAACGGCCTGCTTCAGCGCGTGCAGTTGTGATGATTTCTTCACGTTGTGCATCGCCTTGTTGCTTCGCGTTTTCAACAATCGCTTGTGCTTCTGTGCGTGCTTCTTTTAATAAGGCACGTTGTTCTTCAAGTAATTGATGTGATTCTTGGCGGCTTTTTTCAGCTGCTTCGATTTCACTAACAATTAACTCTTCACGTTGCTTCATTACTCCCATCAACGGACCCCATGCGAATTTCTTCAATAGGACCATTAAAAGGATGAAAACGATTAAAGTAGCAAAAATGTCACCAGTGTTAAGTGCTTTTACAGCATGTTCTGTAGTGGCATTTAGGACGAGGTAATCCAAAAACACGATTGTTTCACTCCCTTCAAGAGCTTCAAGTCTTTATCTGAATCTAAACARATGGATTTTCTATGTTTAAAAACGATCAATATTCATAAGAGAATGACGAAGAATCGTCAAAGATCAACTTCGCCATTACCATTTGTGAGTATATATATATTATTTGTTTAAAACGATGAACGCGATAACTACTGCGATGATAGGAAGGGCTTCTACTAATGCAACCCCGATGTACATTGTTGTTTGTAATAATCCACGTGCTTCAGGTTGGCGAGCCATACCTTCGATTGTTTTTGAAACGATTAATCCGTTACCGATACCTGCTCCTAGAGCTCCTAAACCGATTGCGATTGCTGCTGCTAAAATACCAATTGAACCTTCCATGTGTGTGTTGCCTCCTTGAAATTTGTTTTTTCTTTGTTCAAGTATTGAACAAGTTATACTTAATGATCATGACTCACTTTGTGAGACATATAAACCATTGTTAAAATGACGAAGATGAACGATTGAATCGTTCCGACGAAAATCGAGAAACCTTRCCAAGCTAATGTTGGAATCAATGCTCCTGCAAAACCAAAAAWACTTGCGCCGCCAATACCTGCTAGTAACCCTAGCAATACTTCCCCTGCATAAATGTTCCCGTAAAGTCGAAGACCAAGTGTCACCGTATTGGCGAACTCTTCTACAATCTTAAGGGGCAGAAGGAACGGTAAAGGTTTCAAGAAATCTTTTCCGTACTCGGAAAGACCTTTTAACTTGATGCCATAGTAATGAGTTAATATCATGACCATAACCGCTAACGTCATCGTTATGATTGGATCTGCGGTTGGAGATTTCCACCACAATTCACCATTGATAACGATTGAAAATGGTAGACCTAACATGTTCGCTACAAAGATGAACATGATAAGCGTAATACCTAGAACATGGAATCGTCCACCTGTATTCCAGTCCATATTGCTTTTGATAATCCCTTTTACGAAGTCCATTAACCACTCCATAAAATTTTGCATACCAGTTGGCTTTAAACTTAAGTTCCGAGTAGAAACTACYGCGATTAATAGAACGATAAGTGCCGTTACTGTTAGCATCATAACGTTTGATAGGTTGAACGTAAGCCCAAGCCATACCACCGTCGGGTTCTCATGATGCACGTGCATTCACCTCTCTTTCACAATTCGGTATAGAGTTTTTCATGTATATAATCCTGTCTACTATTAATAGAAGACAATCGAGATTACTGAATTCATGCTTCTTCCTGATTTCGACATTCTTCATGTCAAACCGAAAGAAATTCTTGCAAAGGGTGTTTAAACGGAAAGTAGTTTCTATGTATGGTCTTACTGTTGAAACTGTTAAATGAGTTTCTTCCTATACATAAATAACGGTCTAAATCATGATTCACTCTTTTGAATGGTCAAGATCATGGCTGTTACACCGACTGCAAGGCCAATGAACAGAAAAAGCACTAAAAATAACGGGGTGGTGTCTATTTTGTCATCGAGCCACATTCCAGTGAAAACTCCTATTAAAATAGAACCAACAAGTTGTGAGAGAATAGCCGAATAAAGGGCCATTTCTTGTAAAGGACGTCTCGTTTGACGCATGGTGATCCTCACGTTTTTGCATGACTTTGTAAAAATCGCGAATCTGATAGAAAGCAGATACGACAAGGTTTCAACGTGAATTATACACATGAAAGCCCTCTCATTCATACCCTTTGTAAGCATACAATAGGGGTAAAATGATGTCAATTGATTCCCGTGAAAAACTTCACAAAGTCGCCTCAATCGACATATTGTCGACAAATTTGCAAACAGCAGGCTGAGTTGTTATGAAATATCTTTTTTTGGTGCTGGTGCAGATTGTTTAGTAGTGGTTATCTCGATGTTTATCTCGTATTCGAAGAAGGTTATCTGCATTTTGTGTGGTGATATCTTCAATTCGAGTAGCGTTATCTAGATTTCACCTACGTTTATCTAGAATTCGGACAACTATATCTAAAATTCACGTTTTCGGATACAATTCCCTAACAATGTCATAGTGAAAGGGACTGCCGAGGCTGTCCCTTTTCCTTTTTTCTACTTATTTAAATAGTCTTTCAGCGCTTCAACGATTCGTCTTGATGCTTCACCGTCACCATACGGGTTGGATGCATGAGACATTGACGCATAAGCTTCATCGTTCGTCAGCAAATCTTTTGCTAAACCATAAATTGTTTCTTCGTCCGTACCCGCTAGCTTCAATGTTCCTGCCGCGATTCCTTCTGGACGTTCAGTCGTATCGCGCAATACAAGAACCGGTTTCCCTAAAGAAGGTGCTTCTTCCTGCACGCCGCCTGAATCAGTCAATATAATGAAAGAACGTGCTGCGAAGTTATGGAAATCGAGTACTTCTAGAGGCTCGATCAAGTGAATGCGTGGATCATTTCCAAGGATTTCWCTAGCTATTTCACGTACAGCAGGATTCATATGAACTGGGTAGACAACTTGTACGTCGTCATGTTCTTCAATCAAACGTTTGATTGCACGGAACATGTTGCGCATCGGTTCACCCAAGTTTTCACGACGGTGTGCCGTCAATAAAATCATTCGGTCTGAGCCGATTTGTTCCAGTACAGGATGCGAGTACTCTTCGCGAACCGTTGTTTTCAACGCGTCAATCGCCGTGTTGCCTGTTACGACAATGCGATCTTCCGGTTTGTTTTCACGGCGAAGGTTATCTGCAGATACTTCCGTTGGTGAGAAATGCAGGTCTGCCATAACACCAGTTAATTGGCGGTTCATTTCCTCAGGGTATGGTGAGTATTTATTAAATGTACGAAGTCCCGCTTCTACGTGACCAACTGCGATTTGGTTATAGAAAGCCGCTAAGCTTGCAATGAAAGTCGTTGTCGTATCGCCATGTACCAAGACGATGTCGGGCTTCGATTCTTTCATGACTGCATCCAATCCTTCAAGTCCACGTGTTGTCACGTCGATTAAAGTCTGGCGGTCTTTCATAATGTTCAAATCGAAGTCAGGTGTAATGCCGAATGTGTCCAATACTTGGTCAAGCATTTGGCGATGTTGCGCCGTTACGGTCACGATGGATTCGATTTCGTCTGTATGTTTTTCTAATTCCAATACGAGTGGTGCCATTTTAATTGCTTCTGGGCGTGTCCCAAAAATCGTCATGACTTTCCATTTTTTCGTCAAGGTCAAAGCACTTCCTTACTTATTTTGTTCCGAACAAACGGTCACCAGCATCGCCAAGTCCTGGCACGATGTAACCATGGTCGTCCAATTTTTCGTCAAGGGCAGCAATGTAGATATCAACATCAGGGTGTGCTTGTTGAAGAACCTCTACACCTTCTGGAGCAGCGATTAAGCACATAAATTTAATGCTTTTTGCACCGCGGTTTTTCAAAGCATTGATTGCAACAAGTGCAGATCCACCCGTTGCAAGCATTGGATCAACTAATATAAAATCACGCTCTTCAACGTCCGCTGGGAGCTTCACATAATATTCGATAGGCTGTAAAGTTTCTGGATCACGGTATAAGCCGATATGTCCGACTTTAGCCGCTGGGATTAATGTTAAAATACCGTCTACCATACCGATACCGGCACGCAAAATTGGCACGATGCCTAATTTTTTACCAGATAAAACTTTTGCTTTAGCTGTTGTTACTGGCGTTTCTACTTCAACATCATCAAGAGGCATATCGCGTGTAATTTCAAAAGCCATCAATGTTGCTACTTCATCTACCAATTCGCGAAATTCTTTCGTACCCGTCTTCTTGTCACGGATATATGTTAATTTATGTTGGATCAATGGATGATCAAATACGTATACTTTTCCCATTTTGTCCTCTCCTTTAACGTTCAAACTTTATCTATTATAGCAGAAAAAAACGGTTACGCTCGACTCCCTTCATATTTACATTTTTAAGAAAGTTTCGTTTATATGACAAGATGATTGATTGAAAGGTTCCTTTCCAATTGGAGAGGAGTGTTTATTCCCTCTCTTATTTTGATTTGTTCTCTTTCGCGAATGTTTATTCCTTTTATATAATTTATTTGAATTCTCAATACAAGCACACCAAGTTTTCCCTTATGAAAATTACCTTATAATGTATTTAAGCTATTTTTATCCTTTCAAATCATGTCTGTCGAAAAAATAAGAAAAGCACCACAGACTAATCGTCCATGGTGCCTTAAAATTCCACACTATTTTACTTCGAGTGATGGGCTCGGTTCTTTTTGTGGAACCCTTTTCCATAATAATAAACTGTTAAGAAAACTAGCCATAGTGGCCCAACAACAAGTGCGATTCTTGTATCCGGGGAATATGCCATTACAACGATAACAAACACTAGGAAAGCAAGTGCAATATAAGATGTGATCGGGAAGAAAGGAACTTTGTATTTCAGTTTTGCTTTCTCCGCAGGTTTTAGTTTCTTACGGAATTGGATTTGAGAAACCAAAATAATCCCCCACGTCCAGATAGCACCGAAAGTTGCGATGCTCGTTACCCATGTAAATACTTTAGCCGGCACTATATAATTCAAAATTACCCCAACCAGTAAAACTATTGCTGTTGCAATAACGGCTTTTCCTGGAACACCGTTTCTTGTCAGGTTTGCAAATTTCTTTGGAGCTTCACCGTGTTCTGCTAAGTTAAACAACATTCTTCCAGTACTGAAAATCCCACTGTTACAAGAAGATAGTGCTGCTGTCAAAATAACGAAGTTGATGATACCAGCTGCGCCAGGAATACCGATTTGTTCAAATGCCATTACAAACGGGCTTCCTTTTGATCCGATTTCCTCCCATGGATAAATGGACATGATGACAAATAGTGCCCCTACGTAGAAAATCAGAATGCGCCAGAAAACCGAATCAATCGCTTTTGCAAGCGATTTCTCTGGATTTTTGACTTCTCCAGCTGTTACACCAATCATTTCAATACCAAGGAAAGCAAACATAACCATTTGCAGAGATAATAAAAGCCCTTYAATTCCGTTCGGGAAGAAGCCCCCGTGTTCCCATAAATTACTGATACCGGTTGCAATGCCCCCGTTACCAATACCAAATAMAATCATGCCTGCCCCAATAAAGATCATCGCGATAATCGTGACGATTTTAATTAAAGCAAACCAGAACTCCAATTCACCATACGCTTTGACTGCTAAAAAGTTAATCGAAGCCATTGCAACTAATGCTGCTAAAGCCCAAATCCAGCGCGGCGTGTCTGGATACCAGTATTCCATATAAATACCAACAGCCGTTATTTCGGCCATACAAGTTACGACCCATAAGAACCAATAATTCCATCCAGTTATGTATCCTGCCAACGGTCCTAAGTAATCACGTGCGTATTTACTAAACGAACCCGCTACTGGTTTGTGAATAGCCATTTCCCCAAGTGCTCTCATAATAAAGAACATCATCATCCCAGCGAATGCATATCCAAATAAAATACTCGGTCCTGCTAACTTTATTGCAGTTGCAGATCCAAGAAACAGTCCTACTCCGATGGCTGCTCCTAAAGACATCAGTGTTATATGCCTTTCTTCAAGCCCCCGTTGAAGACCTTTTGGTTGCGTCTTGCCCTTCATATTTAAATCCCCCTTAGTTCTTCTGTGCTTCGTGATGAAAAATAGTTTTTCAATTTATAATACTCTTTTAAAATAAGTATTATACAAATATAAAACATTTCTAATAGTTTGACTAGTTACATATGTGCTAGTAGCAAGCGACGATTTTACTATTCAAAATAGATGAATATGCCTCCTACACAATATTTTGGTAATTATTTTCCAAACTTTACGGTCTTGAGGTAATGGTAGGAATACCCCAATATCACTCGGCTGAACATTATTTTAGCCAAAAAAATTTCTAATATTGAGTTACTTTTATAGTATTTCAATATTTCAAATAGAATGATTTCCCATAAAAAAGAAGGGCTTCTCCAAATGGGAGAAGTCCTTCATAATTATGCATAAATCAATTCTTCTATACCTGATAAAGAGGGAACTTAGAAGTAAGTTCTGCTACTCGTTCAGCCGCTTCTTTATGAACTGCTTCGTCTTCGTGGTTTTTCAATAATTTCGACATGATTGACGCGATTTCTTTCATTTCTGGTTCTTTGAAACCACGAGATGTTACAGCTGGTGTTCCAATTCGGATACCTGAAGTAACGAATGGGCTTTCTTTATCGAAAGGAATCGTATTTTTGTTCACTGTAATGCCAACCTCGTCCAATAACTTTTCTGCTACTTTACCAGTTAAGTTCAAAGACTTTAAGTTAACGAGCAGTAAGTGATTGTCCGTGCCGCCTGAAACAACATCAATGCCTTCATCAATTAAGCAGTTAGATAATGCTTTCGCATTTTTGACCACTTGTTGAATATACGTTTTGAATTCAGGTTGTTGTGCTTCTCCAAATGCTATTGCTTTCGAAGCGATTACATGCATCAATGGACCACCTTGAATCCCTGGGAAAATTGTTTTATCAATTTTCTTCGCAAATTCTTCGGTTGTAAGAATCAATCCGCCACGTGGGCCACGAAGTGTTTTGTGGGTCGTTGACGTTACAAAGTGAGCATGAGGTACTGGATTTGGATGCTCTCCAGCTGCTACTAAGCCAGCAATGTGAGCCATATCAACCATTAAGTACGCTCCGACTTCATCTGCAATTTCACGGAATTTAGCAAAATCAAGTGTACGTGAATACGCGCTTGCTCCAGCAACAATCATTTTTGGTTTATGTTGCAAGGCTTTTTCGCGCACATCCGAGT
>NZ_JBFUJC010000036.1:0-15407 GCF_056401595.1 Paenisporosarcina sp. P4_E4_2
GGTTCAGTAAGACGAGCCAGGAGTGTGAAAAATCAAATTCATCTTCGCTATCTGCTAACGACTCTTGAAAACGAGAACTTTTCCCTTGATTCACAAGATCCAACTCGTATTCTAATCGATGAATCATTAAGCCTCGACGAACAAATGATTGATATCCCACGTACTCAAAGTGTTCATGAAATTGAACAATAGATAAACTTTCAATGGTCTGAATGGTTTCCATCCATTGATCAAATGATTGCTTTACGTTGTCATAGACAGATGCCTTTTTCTCACTGATATCGATAATGCCATTGGATAATGAACGTATCAAATCGATATTGGAGAGTTTGGCTAACATTTGGTAATAGAGACCGCTATAGTAATCTCCGGCCAGCACAGTTAATTGCTGACTTTTGGACGAAGCATTTAATTCTTTAATCTGATCATGTGCCGCTAATGCACTATAAATGACTGCAACCGAAATAGCTGATTGTTCCTGCTCATCATTCCAATGCTCTCCATTCAAATATGGCAGAAGCAAAAAAAATAATCGGTCTTCGCGAAGATCCGGTTCGCCCGTATGGATACGAAGAGTCCGATGACGGACAGACATCAATATTTTCGACTTAAATTGTTCGATTGTTTGTTGAATGAATTGTTCGTTCATCGTACGTGCTCCATTTCGCTATATTGCCGGTGTCGTATTTTGTCATTATAGCACAGCAACGCTAGTCCTTCACGTAGACTGGACCTATTTTTTCGTTTCACTGTGAATCGTGCCATGAGTTGTTCGAATTTCTGCTTTCCCACGGATTTTCATCGCTGAAGTATGTTCAGTAAATTGTGCAATCATAACTTCGCCACGATCCAGTTTTTCAGAGTGATGAAATTTTGTGTCTGTGCCTCTAGTAAGTCCGATTACGTGAACACCATCTTCTTCTGCGCGGATTACGATATACTCCGTTTGTGCCATTCAGCATCCTCCTCCATGAACTTTATTGTCTATTTATCATAGCATAACCTAACTTTGTAAGTTTACTTGCTTAATTCATTTGAATGAACGATAAAATCTCACTACGTTTAATATCGTCTTCTTCGTAGACCCCACGTGCAACTGCCGTGACGGTTTTAGCTCCAGGTTTTTTTATACCTCGCATCGTCATGCACATATGTTCAGCCTCGATCACTACATATACACCATAAGGATTTAGCATCTCCATAATCGAATCTGCAATCGTAGACGTAATACGTTCTTGTAATTGCGGACGTCTTGCTGTTGTCTCTACTGCTCTCGCCAATTTGCTTAAGCCTGTAACGACTCCATCTCTCGGAATATAGGCGATATGCGCTTTTCCGTAAAAAGGAACTAAGTGATGTTCACACATCGAATGAAACGGAATGTCTTTTACTAAAACCAGCTCTTCATGGTCTTCATGGAAAACGGTTTTAAAGTATTCTTTAGGGTCTTCCTGCAGCCCTGAAAACATTTCAGCATACATCTTTGCCACACGTTTTGGCGTTTCAAGTAATCCTTCACGTTCTGGGTCTTCGCCTACTGCTTCCAGAATCATTTTCACTGCTTCTTCTATTTTTTGTAAATTTACTTTTGACATGATGGACGCCTCCTGAAATAATCACAACGCAAGCCAGATTGTTTTATGAGTTACTGCACTTTACTAATGCAGACGACACAAATCGAGCTTTAATCCTCAAAGAATAAAATGAAATTGAGGGATATGTAATGAATATAAATAATACTACTGAATCGTAGCATACCATCAAATGTTACGCAAAAACGCTTCATTCGTCTAGATTCTTTTTTAAAAAGAGAAAAGCTCTTATCTGGTGCGACACTGTAAACTAAAAAAAAGCTTCCAAAATATAAGGTGCTAGCGAAAATATATGTTAATTAAAAGTATCGTTTAACTAAACCAAATAAAAAAAGAACGACTTCTGTGAGAATTCACAAAAGCCGTTCTTATGTAGGTTCAGACACGTATTATTTTACCGCGTCCTTAAGCGCTTTACCTGGTTTGAAAGCAGGTACTTTGCTTGCAGCGATTTCGATTTCTTTACCTGTTTGTGGGTTACGACCCTTACGAGCAGCACGTTCACGAACTTCAAAGTTACCAAAACCAATTAGCTGGATTTTTTCACCCTTTGCAAGAACATCTTGAATTGTATCAAATAACGCATCAACTGCTTTAGAAGCATCTTTTTTCGAAAGATCTGCAGCTTCAGCTACAGAGTTCACTAATTCTGTTTTATTCACACCATTCACCTCCTCTCAAAGGGGATGGAACCTCAATCATGTAAAAAGAGTATCATAACCAAAAAGCCTACGCAACAATATTTCCACCACAATTTCCAACTTCATGCAGAAAATGCCCTCATAACAAAAAAGAACGGGACTTTTCGCATAGTAAAATGCGATGCCCCGTTCTTTTTTATAGAATAAAGGTGACGCTCCCGCGATCGCCTTCGTTTACCATTCGTTCAATCGTCTCACGCATGCGTCTCTTCGCATGAGTTGGAACAGCTTCTGTTTTGAATTTCATGCTTTCCTTCAGCATTTCGTGAAGTGGAGTACCGAATAAAGATGTTTGCCATAAGGCATCACGGTTGTGCAGGTAGGCATCTTTTAAATCTTTTAATAACTGTTGACTATGGAATTCCGAGCCAATCAATGGTGAGAACTCTGCATCCATATCTACACGGATAATGTGTAGTGAAGGTGCTTTTGCTTTCATCCGGACACCAAAGAAATTATTTTCTTTAATTAACTCTGGTGCTGAAGGCGTGAAATCTTCCATTGTCGGTAGAGTCACACCATAACCACTTTCTTTTGCCATTTCAATGGCTTCGTGGAACCTTAAATATGATTTTTTTGCATATGATGCTTCTTTTACGTATAAAAGCCAATCTTTTTTCGAGACAATCGGTTCTTCCAGGAAGTCCTGATATACCGATTGAAACGCATCATCTGTTAAATCGATTTGAATGGATGCTTTTCCTTTACCTGCATTCACTTCAATGACTTCAGCGTTTGCAACGTGAGGTTCTTCAGATAAAAATGTAGCCAGATCTTTCACATCTCTGATTTTTGCAACTTGTTGAGACCAAGAATCCAAAGAATTTTGAATCGATTGTTTAAGTGGATGATCACTTTCCAATACATCCATCCATTCCGGTTTCAAAAGTTCAAATGTTGTCACTGGAAACTCATACAGCGCTTCTTTCAATACCCATTGAATCTCTTGGACTGTCATTTGATCCACAGCTGTCGCAATGACCGGCACGTTGTATTTGTCACATAATTCCTGGCGCAATGCATGAGTTTGATCATGAGCCGGGAATCGGGTATTCAGAACAACTACAAAAGGTTTTCCAATCTCTTTTAACTGACCGATAATTTCTTCTTCAACACCCTCGACTGCTGCTCTCGGAATGTCGTTAACCGAACCGTCTGTTGTCATTACAATCCCAATTGTAGAATGGTCACGGATAACTTTATCTGTGCCGATTCTTGCAGCTTCCTGGAACGGGATTGGTTCATGATGCCATGGGGTGTGAACGTACTTCGGACCGTTCTCATCTTCATGGCCTTTTACACCCTCAATAATATATCCTACACAATCCGCCAGGCGAATATGGAATCGGAATGCGTCGTCACCCACTTGAATGCTAGTACCATGAGCTGGCACAAATTTCGGTTCAGCTGTCATAATTACTGCACCAGGAGAGCTCTGAGGTAGTTCATCTTGTGCACGGATTCGGTCCACTTCATCCGTCATATTCGGAATTACTAAACTTTCCATTACCCGCTTTACAAAAGTAGATTTTCCTACTCGTACCGGTCCAACAACACCAATGTATACATCTCCATTTGTCCGTTCGGCTATTTGTTGATAAAGCTCTTCAGCCATATCGTTGCCCCCTTTCCTACGCACTTTATCGTATGCACAAAAAAAACGTTTCATGCATATGCACGAAACGTTTCTCTTTATTTCTTTAAATTCTAGTTCAATAAGTAGCATAAAAATAGCCGAGGAGGTCAATGCGGCGTAGTTTTTGAGCACCGCAGCGTATGTTCTCAATACGTGAGGAGCAAGAAACAAGCCAACGAAGAGATCTGATAGCTATTTTTAGCGGACCTATTTAACTTCCTTTTGTAGAAATTCTGGTTCATTCTTTTCATTGACAGTGTATGGTAGCGAGTAAGCTGGCAAAACAGGGTATTTGTCTACCAATAGATAACGAATATCTTCACCAGGTTTGACATCTGGTTTATCTTCTTGGAGGATGCGATTTAACTCAATCGAGTAATCGATATAAATAGACCCATCTCCCGTTGCAACTAATGGGAGATTTACGTTTGAATATGGACTAGGTACTGTTTGTTCCTCTTTGTAACCCATGATTTTGTAATCCAGTTTATATACATTTTCCGCGACTTGTTCCGCTATAGGCCCATACCCATTTGCGCCAAGTTTAATATTTAATTCTCTTATTTTTTCAGCAGAACGTAAATCAACCAATTTGACCGTTGGATTTTCTTCGACATCCATGATGACATATTGAAACAAACCACCATTTTCGTACGCATTTGGAGGAATTTCACTTAAATAAGCCGGAACAATCTTTTCGAAATCAATCGGATATTTAATGTATTGATCAACATCTTGATCCCTTGTTTTAATAGGCAATAAACCACCTGTAGTCTCTTGGAACTGTTCTACAGCGGCTTGTACTGAAGCCAATTGCTCTTCATTGGGTCTTTGATTTTCTACCCGTTCCGATTCGGGATACATACATCCCGACAACAATATTGCAATGAGGATTAATAGACTTAATTGTGATATTTTCTTCATGATTTTCTTACGAACCCCCTGTTGGACCGCTAAATACTATATATATCATACATAAGAATCCAATGATTAGAAGTACATATGAAACAAGTGCAAATAGAAATTTAATAACACGATTATTGATTTTATTTCGACTGACATAAATTAAGCACATAGAAATCATCATGAAGCCCATTGCAGCAAACGAAATCCACATTTTGTCTAGTGATGACATAAAATTAACCACCTTTCACTATCTCTCAACGAATAAGTATAACACGAAAAAACAAGAGGTACAGACGCTCTACCCCTTGTTTTGTGACGATTTATAGATACTCGTATAAATCTTCCATTTCATGTTTCTTCACGCGATCCATCAACTGATCAACTGCTGATTTTGGATCTACTTGTTCAAATAACACGGCATAAAGAGCACTGGTGATCGGCATGGGAACATCATGGAATTTCGACAACTGGTATGCAGCTTTTGTGGTGCGTACACCTTCAACAACCATTCCCATTTGCTCCAACACTTCATCCAGGTTCATCCCTTTACCCAGCATGCTGCCAGCCCGCCAATTTCGAGAATGAACGCTTGTACAGGTCACAATTAAGTCCCCAATGCCTGTTAAGCCTGAGAACGTTAAGGGATTGGCACCCATTTTTGTTCCTAAGCGGGCAATTTCAGCAAGTCCTCTTGTTATTAGAGCAGCCTTGGCATTATCACCGTATCCCAATCCATCAGTTATTCCTGCAGCCAGTGCAATGATATTTTTCAATGCACCGCCCATTTCTACTCCAATGACATCAGAATTGGTATATACGCGGAAGTATCCATGCATTAACAAATCCTGTACTTTTTCAGCATATTGAATATTTTCGCACGCTGCTGTCACGGTAGTCGGGTGTTTCAAAACTACTTCTTCGGCATGACTCGGACCCGATAGAACTACAATTTCTTCTATCAAGTGAGCGGGCAATTCTTCCCTCATCACTTCAGAAATACGTTTTAATGAGTCTGGTTCAATACCTTTTGACACGTGAACAAAAAGAATAGGTTCCTGTATCCACTCTTTGATATTGCGGCATACTTCACGAATGCCTTTCGTCGGAACAGCCATGACCACTATTTTCCCATGTCTGGCTGCTTCTTCTAGGGATGAAGTAGCTATCAACGAATCTGGTAATACAGTTCCAGGTAGATACTTTTCATTTGTATGTTGCTGATTGATTTCGTTTGCCTGATCTTCACGGTGCGACCATAGCAAACAATCATGACCGTTTTCTGCAAGAACAATACTTAACGCTGTCCCCCAGCTTCCGGCACCTAAAACGACTACTTTTTCCATGTTAGCAACTCTCCTACTGAAACAAATTACGTTCTAGCGCGTGTAATAAGACGAATTGGTGTCCCTTCAAAATCGAAAGATTCACGAATTCTATTTTCAAGGAAGCGTTCATATGAGAAATGCATGATTTCTGGTTCGTTCACAAATACGACAAATGTCGGTGGCTTGATCGCAACTTGTGTAGCGTAATAAATACGCAGACGACGGCCTTTGTCTGTCGGTGCAGGGTTACGCGCAACTGAATCCTCAATTACTTCGTTCAAGACACTAGAAGTAACACGCATTGCATGGTTTTCACTGACACGGTTGATAATTGGTAAAATTGAATGCACACGCTGATTAGTTTTTGCGGATACGAAAATGATTGGTGCATAATCGAGGAATAAGAAATGTTCACGAATCATTTTTGTTGTTTTGTTCATCGTTTTCTCATCTTTTTCAACAGCATCCCATTTATTTACGACGATAATGACTGCTTTACCCGCTTCGTGTGCGTAGCCGGCAATTTTTTTATCTTGTTCCTGAATACCTTCTTCAGCGTTTAATACGACTAAAACAACGTCGGAACGTTCAATTGCACGAAGAGCACGAAGCACACTGTATTTCTCAGTCGTTTCGTAAACTTTCCCTTTTTTACGCATACCAGCTGTATCGATGATGACATATGGCTGGTCTTCATATTCATATTGAGTATCGATTGCGTCGCGTGTAGTACCTGCGATTTCGCTTACGATGACTCGTTCATCCCCAAGGAAGCTGTTCACTAAAGAAGACTTCCCTACATTCGGACGACCGATGAGTGAGAATTTGATGACATTCTCTGGATATTCTTCTTCATCCTGTTCAGGGAAGTTTTTCGCCACTTCATCGAGCAGATCCCCTAATCCAAGACCATGGGAACCAGAGATCGGGAATGGTTCACCGAATCCAAGTGAATAGAAATCATAAATCATGGACCGCATGTCTGGATTATCTATTTTATTGATTGCCAGCACGACTGGTTTTTTTGTTTTATACAATATTTTCGCCACTTGTTCATCAGCAGCAGTTACACCTTCACGACCATTGGTAAGGAAGATGATGACATCTGCTTCCTGGATCGCGATTTCTGCTTGCTGACGGATTTGTTCCAAAAATGGCTCGTCCCCAATTTCGATACCGCCTGTATCGATTAAATTGAATTCATGAGTCAGCCAATCTGCCGAGCTGTATAAACGATCGCGTGTGATTCCTGGGATATCCTCTACGATTGATATACGTTCCCCTACAATCCTGTTAAAGATTGTGGACTTTCCGACATTCGGCCGGCCTACGATAGCTACTACCGGTTTAGACATATATAATTCATCCTTCCAACTTCTTCTCTAAAGTATTATACATGAGAAAAACACAGGTTGCACCCCAATGGTGAAAGCAAGTATATTTCGTATACTGATATCCGGACTATTTCAAGAAAATATCAGTGCACGTAAAGTGTAAAACGCCATGATAGCTCGACTTTATGGAATGTTGAAAAGTCCAAGTTAGTCGGACTTCGACGTTTCATGGTGAAAAACATTGTTCGAACGGCAATGGGCGCAGTATTCCAATTTTTATGCTTTTGTACATTTAATATATCCAACAAAAATAAAAGAGATGCAGACAGTGGAGAATGTCTGCATCTCTTTATTATTTTCGATTGGCATATGTATGAGTATCTATTCCTCGGAGAGTGAGATAGTGATATAAATCACCTGATATGATTAAAGGAGATTGTTGTAACTCCTGAATAGATTCAGCCCCAAGAGAAACCATCAACATCGTTAAATCTTCATTCATTTGCTTAATTTCTTGAATGGTTGCTTCTTCCCCATCCTCAACCAACTTCTTTAATAAGACGCCGGCAAGGCCAACCGAAGAAGCTCCCAGTGCTAAACACTTCACGACATCGAGAGCGTGCTGGACACCTCCCGATGCAATCACGGGTAGCATTGAGGACGTTACTGAAGAGGTTTCTATCAAAGCAGCAGCAGTAGGAATACCCCATTCATTGAAATAGGACAGTTTCCTTTGTCTACGCTCATTTTCAATTGCCGCAAAGTTCGTTCCGCCAAATCCACCTACATCAATCGCAGCTACATTAATTTCCTGAAGTTTAATCGCAGTTTCCCTTGAAATGCCAAAACCAGTTTCTTTAACAATTACCGGCACTGTCAATTCATTTACAATTGATTCAATCCTGGATAAAGCTCCTTTGAAATCTCGATCTCCTTCAGGCATTGTCAATTCCTGGATAACATTCAAATGAATCTGTATTGCATTGGCCTCCAACATATCGACTGCTCGTTTTGCTTGGTCCACGGTAGCCTCACTACCCAAATTGGCAAGTATCACACCATTCGGATTCTCTTTTCTCACAGTCGAGTATGTAGCTATTTCTTCGGGATTTTTAAGAGCCGCCATTTGAGATCCAACGGCCATGGGAATATTCATTTCTTTGGAGATACGGGATAGTTGGCTATTTAACTCAGCCGTTTTAGCTCCTCCGCCACCGGTCATTGCATTAATAAAAAAAGGCGAACCAAAAACAAGTTCGCCCAGTTGAGTCTGCAATGACACACTGTCCCAATTACTGTCAGGCAGTGCTTGATGAACAAAACGAACATCATCTAACCATGTCTCTCTTGATTGTCCTGTAGACAACGCATGCTTTATATGGTCCAATTTTCGTTCAGCTCTAGTCATAAGATTACTCCGTTATTTAAAGTTTTTTAATTTATCACCAATAACATCACTGATCGAGAAACCTTTAGCTTCTTCAGGCATTTCATAATCAGTGCCTGAATAACCATCTTCCTTCTCCAACAAATCTTTAATGCTTAGTGACAATCGTTTATCTTGTTTGTTTACGTCCAATACTTTCACTTGCACTTCTTGGCCCTCTTTTAACACTTCATGAGGAGTGCCGATATGTGAATGGGCAATTTGAGAAATATGAACCAATCCTTCTATTCCAGGGAATACTTCAACAAAAGCACCATATGAAACTAGTCTTTTTACAGTCCCTGTATGAACAGACCCTCTTGGCGCCTTATCTTCGATGCCTTCCCAAGGTCCAGGAAGTGTATCTTTAATGGATAAAGAAATGCGCTCACTGTCCCGGTCAACAGAAAGAACTTTGACTTTTACTTCCTGGCCTTCCTGGATAACGTCAGAAACTTGCTCAACATGTTCATGGGATAATTGTGAAATATGAACAAGTCCATCGACACCACCAAGATCAACAAACGCTCCAAAAGCAGCAATTCTTTGAACGGTACCAGTTAGCTCATCACCTGGATGAATATGATCGAGTACACTTTTTTTATTCGATTGTTTTTGTTCTTCCACCACTGCACGATGGGATAAAATCAAACGATTTTTTTCTTTTTCCATTTCAACGATCTTGAATGTCAGCACTTTGCCTTTGTAATCGTCAAATGATTCCACAAAGTGATCTTCGACCAGTGAAGCGGGAACAAATCCACGTAATCCAAGATCAACAACTAGTCCACCTTTTACTACGTCTTTTACTTCAGCTTCGATAATTTCCCCACTGACGAATTTTTGTTCCAAAGAATCCCAAGCTTCAGCAGCATCAACTTTACGTTTTGATAACACAAAATTGTCATCTTCTACTTTTGTAATAATTAGTTGCAATTCATCTCCAATTGAAACGACGTCAGAAGCTTTTTCAATGTGCAAGCTTGACAGTTCACTAATCGGGATTATTCCATCAAACGGTGCACCCTCAATTGTGACAGTTACTGCCTTTTCTTCAACTTGGGCAACCGTACCTTTCACAAAACTTCCTTCACGGAAATCCTGGTTTTCCTGCAAGTTCATTTCCTCAGACATATAGCATCCTCCTTCACAACGTTCCAATCTTTATTTTATGCGAATTCTTTAATAAAAACAAAAATTTTCACTTTTTCAAAACAAAAATTACATTTATTATACTTTGTTTTCATCCAATAATTTTTGGATACGTTCCATGATGACTGTTGTTACTTCATCTGCAGAAGCTTTTTGATCGCGATAAGGTTGCATGATAATGGGTTCACCGTAAACAACTTTCAAACGTTTAAATGGCTTGTAAGGACCAATGATGGCACAAGGAACTACGTCTGCCTCACCTTTCAGAGCAAAAAAACCGGCACCGGAAAATCCTTTCCCAAGCTCACCATTTTTACTGCGTGTGCCCTCCGGGAATATTCCCATCACGTCCCCGCCTTTTAAAATAGCTAAAGCCCTTCTTAATGCTTCACGGTCACTCAAACCTCGTTTGACAGGAAAAGCGTTCACTTTTGGCAATAATGGTTTCAGGATGGGCATGTTAAATAACTCTTCTTTTGCCATGAAATGTACAGGTCGTGGCGACGTAATACCGACAACAGGCGGATCAAGAGCGTCAATATGATTGGTACATATAAGAATCCCGCCCGTTTTAGGGAAATGTTCCAACCCTTTTATATCAAAACGATAAACCGGATATAAAGCCGTCCACACAAGTGATTTAGCAAATTTGTATAAGTTCACTTAGCTCATCCTCTCTTTAGCTAACTGAATGATCTGTTGTGCAGCTTCCTGAATGTTTAGATGTGTTGTATCCAAATAAATAGCATCTACTGCTTGTACAAGTGGAGAAGCTTCACGTTCGCTATCGAATTTGTCGCGTGCTTCAATTTCTTCTTTCAACTGGTCGACATTGGATTTAATTCCACGTTGCTCATTATCCAATTGACGTCTTTTTGCCCGTTCATCGACAGAAGCAGACATGAAGATTTTCAATTCAGCATCAACGAGTACATGAGTACCAATATCTCGTCCGTCCATCACAACGCCACCATTTTCAGCCATTTTCTGTTGGCGTTTGACCATTTCTTCTCTCAATGCTGCGTGTGCAGAAACAGCAGAAACCAAAGAAGTCACAACATTTGATCGGATCGCGTCCGAAACGTCTTCGCCATCCAGATAGACAAGTTGTCGATTATATGACGGTTTCAAATCAATTTCAGTATCAAGAAGGAGTCCTGTTAATTCTTCTTCACTTTCTAAATCTATGTGATGTTCAATTGCTTTATACGTGATTGCTCGATACATGGCTCCTGTATCAATATATGTATAACCAAGTTCTTCAGCCGCCAATTTTGCAATTGTACTTTTCCCCGCAGCAGCTGGTCCATCAATCGCAATTTGAATATTGTTTTTCATGAAATCCACTCCTAAACTTTCTCACACATATTGTACCACATGGATAAAAAAAAAAGCCCACGAGAATGAGCTTTGTTGCTTGTTGACAAAAGAATATTAATCAATATAAAAGTATAAAAATTCGCATTCTTATCTCTTGACTCTATCGAAATATATTATGATCGGCTATTTCTTTCGCTTTCCGCGGACGAAACGCTAGCCTCCTCGTCTCAGCTGTCTATGACAGCTGACCCTGTGGGGTCTAGCTTGTTTCGTTTTTCCGCAGGAGTCTTCAGAAATAGCCGAACATGTTACTACTAAAATAATATGAAGAGATACGCAAACAGAAGCGAAATCTGTTGGAGTCTGAAAAGCCCACGGGAGTATGCTTTGTTGCTTGTATATTAAAAATCTGCGAAAGGATTTCTAATCAATCTCTCACGAGGGATTTCACATAATGATTAATATAATATCTCGGATTTTAACACTTCATGTGTCTCCGTATCAATCAATATGCGGAATGTGTGACTTTGTGTATCTGTGTCTTTTAGAAGGATTAATTCATAGCAAAGTCTTTGTTGAAGTGTTTCATTTTCCGTATAGGCCAGTCGTTCTTTTTCAATTGTCACCTGTTCAGTGAAATAATCATCCCATTTTATCGGAATTTGTTTTTGGTCAGGCAACGTTTCCTTTTGAATATATTCCATCGTGTTCACACCAAGAATTTCACCATCATCTTTCGCCAATTTCATTTGAATGGCATCAGCATAAATCCGAGCTTTATTTGTTGGATTCAACCTTACAAAAACAACATGCCAGACGAGATGATTTTCACGTGTTTCCACTAGTTCAACATCATCAAATCCAAATGACTTGACAGCTCTCTCAGCTTTTTCTTTGATTTGTTCTGGGGGAATGCGATCTTTTCCAATTGGACGTTCAATTAACAAAGATAGTAAATGTCCACCTTTTTTGGTGTAATCCGTGTAACCAGTTCGAATCCCTTCGTTAAATTGAATATGATAGAAAGGATATGCAGCTCCTTTTTTACTCGACGTGGTCACTAATTTTGCATTTTTAAACTTCGGAAACATTTCTTTCATCGTTTTTTCAACATATTGCTTTGTTACTGGTTTATCCACAATAGACTTTAACTCTTTTTTCTTAAGGTCGTCTGATTCACTTGCAGTTAAAGGGAAGTCACTTTCGGAATAACCTTTTACCGTACTGGATAAAGCTGTCCATTTTTTTGAAGGCTTCTCTGCTTTGACGTCTTTTTGCCACTTTTGGAAAGATTGTTGACTTGCTAGCAATTCCGTTGAGGCATTTTGCCATTCGTAGGAAAACTCATCCAAATTTTTCGCTACATTATTTGTCACTTTTAACCATTGCTCTTCAGGTACTTTATCCTCACTTCTTAGTTTTGCATAATCACCGAGGCGTCCGAGGTAATTCATCCATTCATTTGAAAAATCCCTATCGAGTGGTAGTGAAGCAATGTCGTCTTTTATTTCGGAAGATAGTCTCCAGATATCTTCAAGTGGTTCTGCTTGTGCGGCTTTGTCACTGAAGACGGTTGCACTTTGAATAGATTTTTGCAGCTCACTCATTTTTTCTGAAGCATCCGTCATTCGACTTGTATATTGATTCCGAAGGTTATTTTGCAAATCTTGTTCGTTTTGTTTGGAGTTATATAAAAATACACCCATAACAATCAAGGCAAGAGCTAATATACTTGATAAAATCTTCATGTCTTTCCTCCTCACTCACAGAATATATGTTTTCCTATTGTTTTGATTTGCGGACGAGACCAAATCCAATCACTTGTTGCAGTGTCTGGATTGAAATAATAAAGTGCATTTTCAGTAGGATCCCAACCATTTAATGCATCTAGTACAGCTTCTTTAGCGCGTGCATTTGGAGTCAACCATATTTGACCATCAGCAACTGCGGTAAATGCCCTAGGCTGAAAGATTACCCCACTTACAGTATTTGGAAACTTGGGATCTTCCACACGATTTAAAATTACTGCTGCAACAGCAACTTGCCCCTCGTATGGTTCTCCCCGTGATTCACCATAAACAGCATTGGCCATAAGCTGTAAATCTTGTTCAGAATATTTAGCTGGTAATTGTACCTGCTCAGGTTTTTTAGCTCCTTGATTCGTCCCTTTCTTAACCTGTTGTTCTAAAGGAATGTTGCCGTAGTGAGTAAATTGATTTCCTTTATTTATTTGATCTTTTACATACTTTTTATGATAGGTGGACTCTTTTGCTAGCCTCGATTTGGTTTTTTGCCCTGCCACACCGTCAACTGGCAAGCCAAACTTCTCTTGAAAATTACGTAGTGCCCAGTAAGTACCGTAGCCGAATTTTCCGTCTATCTTATTTTTGTAGAAACCGATATATTGTAATCGTGCTTGCAATTCTAATACATCATCTCCGTAAGCACCCATTTCAATCACTTGATCCGAAAAGGCTTCTGATTGCTGGGGTGCGCTGACCGATAATGTCAGCATACATAAAGTGATAAACCAAATTAACCATTTGTTTTTTCGCATACACATTCTCCTTTTTCTTAGAATGAGGAATCATGCGTTTTTTATACAAAAAAAAACCAATTTATTAAAATTGGTTTCACAAACTTTCACTTATATCTTCTTGTTTATTAAAATGTTGAACCGTTAATAAATGCGCTTTTTTTACTTTTGCTAAACATAACCACCATAAAAACAACATGAACGGAATCATGAAATACATGGAAATCGATTTAATTGATAGTATCCCGTTATAGACCATATGCAAGCACAAAGGTGCCAGCAAAGCGATAAACAAAAGAGGCTTGGAAGATTCACTTAAAGCAAATTTTGCACGTCCCAGATAATATCCCATTACCACTCCAAAAATAGCATGACTTGAAACCGGCAATAACGCTCGCAAAAAAGCGGTATCCAATCCGAAAGTAAATATGTAAAGAATATTTTCAACCGTAGCAAAACCAAGTGATACACTAGCACCGTATAATATCCCGTCATACGGGTCATCAAATTCAACGTGCTGATAAATGGCCATAACCAAAACGAGCCACTTAAAAAACTCCTCTAATAAACTGGTGAATAATACGTTACGTATAAACATTGATTGAAAAATATGTTCAACTTCAAACACATGTTGTATGAAGAGAATAGGAAACGTTAAAATAGCACCATAGATAAATGTATGAAACAATGTACGAGAAGGCTCTGATGAAATTTGGTTACGCAAATAAAAATAACTGAATAACGCAAGCCCTGGAGCGATTGCGACAGATAATAATAGTATCAAGTTGCTCTCGCCTCCCTTTTATTGGTTTAATTATATCATTCTTATGTCAGTTGTTGGATGGATGGAGGTAGTAAGAAATGAAAAAAATAATTGTTATTCATACTGGTGGAACGATTTCCATGCATGTTCAAGATGAATCTGGGGCGGTAGTTCCTGGCGATTCCAATCCGTTAACTGCTGAAATCGATAAATTGAAGGAATATGCCGATATTCATGAAATTGAAGCATTTAATTACCCATCACCACATATGACCCCGACAGAAATGTTAAAACTGAAACAAATTATTGATCTGCAATCGACAGAAAATCATGTAGATGGCTTCGTCATTACACATGGGACAGATACTCTGGAAGAAACAGCTTATTTTCTGGATCTCACTGTAAAAAGCAATATTCCTATTATCTTGACAGGTGCAATGCGTTCTTCAAATGAAATTGGTGCAGATGGCGTTTATAATCTGTTATCAGCAGTACGGGTAGCGATTACTGCAGACGCAATTGGCAAAGGAGTTCTGGTTGTTATGAATGATGAAATCCATACAGCCCAAAACGTAACAAAAACATCAACATATGATTTTGTAAAGATACTTTTATAATCACACAATAGGTCGTTAGTGTTTTTTAAATGAATTCTTTCTTATTTAACTAAAGAAAATTTACAGTTACTTTTACATCATACAGCTCTGTCCGTTCCC
>NZ_JBFUJC010000037.1:0-15229 GCF_056401595.1 Paenisporosarcina sp. P4_E4_2
AGCATGGAAAAAGTCAATCGTACGTTAAAAAGTGTTTTACCAAGAGCAAAGGAACTTGTGAAGAAGATGTCTCTTGAAGAAAAAGCCAGTCTTTGTTCGGGAAAGAATTTCTGGAATACAAAAGAAATAGAACGTCTTGGAATAAAATCAATGATGGTAACGGATGGTCCCCACGGTTTACGTAAACAGGCAGGAGATTCCGATCACTTGGGTATTAATAATTCGGTATCAGCTACTTGTTTCCCTACGGCTGTAGCAACAGCCTGCAGCTTTGACCGTGATTTATTATATGAAATGGGTATTGCACTTGGAGAGGAATGTGTACAAGAGGAGGTTGCTGTGATTCTGGGACCGGGAGCCAACATAAAGCGCAGCCCGCTTTGTGGCCGTAACTTTGAATACTTTTCAGAAGATCCGCTTCTGACTGGAGAAATGGCTGCTGCACTCATTGGTGGGATACAGAGTAAAAACATAGGTACCAGCCTGAAGCATTATCTTGCGAACAATCAGGAAAAAGCGCGTCTTATCTCAAATTCGGTAATTGATGAGCGGGCATTGAGAGAAATATATCTTACCGGATTTGAAATAGCGATAAAGAAAGCGCAACCTTGGACATTGATGTGTTCATATAATAAGATAAACGACATTTATGCTTCTGGACACAAACTTCTTATGACAGACATTCCTCGCGGTGAATGGGGATTTRAGGGAGCCATAGTAACGGACTGGGGAGCTATGAATGACAGGGTTGAAGGTATCCAGGCGGGACTTGATTTGGAGATGCCAGCTTTTGATGGAGCTTCGGACCGATTGATTGTTGATGCGGTTCGAGCAGGAAAATTGGACGAAAAACTTGTTGATCTTAGTGCTGTGCGAATGACGGCTATCGCACTACAGGCAGAGAAAACACAGGTAACACCTTATGATGCAGAAGCACATAATGAATTGGCACGACGTGTTGCACGTGAAAGTGCAGTGTTGTTGAAGTTAGGAAATGTACTGCCGGTAGATAAAAATAAGAAGATTGCTTTAATAGGTGAATTTGCCAAGGTTCCCCGTTATCAAGGGGCAGGAAGCTCAAAGATATCTCCAACCCGGATCACTTCCGTAACTGATGCCTTTGATGCGGAAAATATAAGCTATTCTTTTGCACCAGGTTATTCGGCCACAAGTGATGAACCGAATGAAGCTTTGATTACCGAAGCAATTGGAGTAGCAAAAGAAGCGGATGTGATATTTGCTTTTGTTGGATTACCGGATAGCTATGAAAGCGAGGGATTTGACCGTACTCATTTAAATATGCCAAAAGCACACACTAGATTGATAGATGAACTGGTTGCTACCGGAAAAAAGATAGTGGCTGTCATAAGTGCAGGGGGAGTTGTAAATATTCCGTGGCGTGACAAAGTTGATTCAATACTTTTGATGAATCTTTCGGGGCAAAACAGTGGTTACGCCGCATATGATTTGCTTTTTGGGGATTATTCTCCAAGTGGTAAACTAGCAGAAACCTATCCGTTAACACTCACTGAAACCCCTAGTATTGCTCATTTGGTACAGGAGGCAATATTGAATACCGGGAAAGTATCTATGTGGGATATCGTTACTATGATAAAGCGCAAAAACAGGTGATGTATCCGTTTGGACACGGACTTTCCTATACAACATTTACCTATTCGGGATTAAAGCTTAGTGCAATGAAGATTGGAGACAGAGATACACTTCAAGTAGAGGTGGTCATTACCAATACCGGAAAGCAGGCTGGAAAGGAAATTGTTCAGTTGTATATTTCAGCACCCGAAAGTACTATATATAAACCTATGCGTGAACTTAGAGATTTTGCAAAAGTGGAATTGCAGATGAATGAAAGTAAGACGGTTACATTTACATTAGAAAGGCGTGCATTTGCTTACTATAATATTAATGTGAAAGACTGGTTTGTGGAAAGCGGCGATTATAAGATTGAAATTGGTGCATCGTCAAGAGATATACGATTGAATGATACGGTTACTGTTGATAGCAGTCAAATGGGAGCGATACCTGATTATCGTACAGCAGCACCGGGCTATTACAATCTTTTACAACCAGGAACTTATGATGTCCCAAAGGAACAATTTGAGGAAGTTTTAGGAAGAAAAGTACCGGAAGAGCGTATCCTAAGACCCTTTACGCCCAATTCTACGCTAGGAGATATCAGAGTTCACTGGATTGGACGTATGATGAATAAGCAAGTAGAAAAGTCGACAATGAAAATATTCGCAGGGGACGAGGGAGATTCAAGTGACATTGTGAAGATGATACAGGAAATGGCAGTAGATATGCCACTGCGTCAGCTAGGTATGTTGTCACAAGGTTCGTTATCAGTTAAAAGGATTGAGGGACTCATAGATATAATGAATGGACATATTCTAAAGGGAATCCGTGGATTGATGAAAAAATAGGTGAAAAAGCGTGAAAAGTGGGGTTTTTTGCATGCTTCATTATAACGGGCAACGAGGCAATGCAGGTTTGAGGGATGGGTTTTAGTTGCGCCTTCTTTTTTCAGAACATATTAGAGATAAGGATTTAGGGTTTTAAGGGTGAAAATAATTAAGTAATCAGAATAGTGATTAATGACGATAGATAGTGCAACTGCATTGGTAGTTGGGGTAGATTACCCTTTAAGGGCTTCGATGAGAACAAGATCCAAAACTGAGTGGTTAAAACTTAGGGCGACTTATTTTCATCTTTTATAATATATAAAAGATGATCTAAAAAAAAGGGTGTATAGTTATGGAAAGAAGGTACTCAAAAGAATTATTAGATAAGCTTGTTGAACGTGAAGAAACCATTATGCTGATGGGTGTAGAGGTTCTAGTTAAAAACTTGCCAGACAGTGATGAAAAAGGTGCAATGGATCCACGTCTGTATAAAGATATGAAAAATCAGCTTTTTTTAATGAAATATATGCCGAAATTTTTAATGAAGATGGACATTTCACCAAAAGGAATTAAAAGGCTTCGGAAAATGTTTAATGGGATAAAAAGTAATCCTATCGTTCAAAAGAATATTGAAATAGAACATAGACATGTGACAGGAGAAGACGGGAATCAGATTCCGATAAGAATTTATAAATCAGAAACAATGAGAAAAAATGCCCCGGTTTTATATTTCATCCATGGTGGAGGATTTTTTGGAGGTTCTCCTGATGTTGTAGAGGAGTTTGTTAAGTTAATAGTAGAGAATACAGACATCCTTGCAGTGTCAGTTGATTATAGGCTTGCGCCAGAGAATCCATACCCAGCAGGTCATAAAGATTGTTATTCTACTTTACAATGGATTTATAATAATGCAGAAAGTTTAGGTGGGGATAGGGGTAATATTTTTGTTGCAGGGGATAGTGCAGGAGGTAATTTAACACAATATTGTACAACCAGGGATATGGAAGATGAATTAGGAATGGTAAAGGGACAACTGTTACTTTATCCGACAGTAAACATGGCTGGAATTGAAGATGAGTATTACAAATGGAGCATTGATGAATATGAGATGTCGCCTAAACATAGATCAGGTATTAAAACGATGTTAGACATGTTTGGCTCACTAGAATCATTAGGGAATATATTAGGGACTACAGAAATAGATAATGAATATTTAACGCCATATAAGAGAAATCCTAAGGGCTTACCGCCAACCTTTATTACAGTAGGTGAACATGATTATCTCAAGGTAGAAAGCCTAGCCTATGCAGTAAAGTTGGCTAAGGCAGGGGTAGAAACGAAAACGGTTTTATATAAAGGTCTTGGACATGCGTATGCTGATAATGTAGGAGTCTATCCTCAAAGTGAGGATTGTGCAATCGAAATGGGTAAATTTATTTTAGAAAATTCAAAGTAATAGGACAGGGATATTCGGCAGAAGAAATAAAGAATGGCTAATTAAATTTATTCTTTTAAAGTATCCATAGTATTGAGAACTTTGTTATGAACTTCAATTTTTTTTATTAACCCTAAATGCTAATATTTTGCTAACCCAATCCAGTAAAAAATAGTAAATTCCCGTTAAAGATGTTACTCCTCAGGTTTCTCAAAATATTGATATACCGCACTTTTCGCACACATCGTTAAAGATATTACACACTCTTACCTTACGGGCGGCATGATGTAATAAAAACACCACCAAATCATATGAATTGAACTTAATCAGGTGTTAATTAAAAAAGTATCATCTCCGAAGAGACGTATTGTGGAGAAGAAAATGATGTAAAATTGATGTGGAAATTGGTGTGAAACCATTATAGATAACAATAGATGATTTGATGGATGTTTACTAAAAACTTATAAAAAGCTATCATACAGTGTTTTGTATGAAGTTGCGATTAAATGAAGATCATACTGGCAGCGTGAAGGTCATTAAAGAAAAGAAGAGATGGAAACAGTATAAAAGCACACTCATTTGAGTGTGCTTTTTGATATTAAAAATTGCAACCCATATCTTTATTAATAGAAAAAGCACCACCTCCTAAGAGATGATGCTTTTCCGGGAAAACCCTTGTTTGATTATTAAAATTATATATATTCCCCCAATTTAAACCCTTTACTAAAATGAAAATTCGACAATATTTGTTACATTCTCCTGAAAAATAACGAAAAATTCTTTGTTAATAGCACTTTAATACAATTTATTTACCAAATTAAAGATTAAGTATCATGTGATTTCCCCCAATTTACACTCTTTAATGATGCATTTACATTTAAATTGTATGTATTATCATGCGAGGGGAAAAAATTTTATCATAATATTTTAATGGGGGAGAGGTAAAAGAGAATGAAAAAGAATTTTATTAAAAAAGTGACAACGCTTGCATTGGGGATAGGTTTGCTTTCAAGCAGTCTATCAAACACAAATCATATTTTACCATCTCAAGTACATGCTGAGGAGACACTTTTTCAAAGTGAATCTGTGTCTAGTACAAAGGCTGAACAAATCTTGGCTACGCTGACCAAAGAGCAGCGGGACGCGTTGACTAAGCTTCAAGCCACGGAAGACTATGGGGTGCAAGGATTTGATGAAGAAGAATTAAAGAGTGATAATGAAATCTCTGTTATTGTCGAGTTTAAGTCCAAGCCTGAGAAAGTTGAGGTACTTGAAGCTGCTATTAAAGGAAAGAAACTGACACCAGAACAAGCGAAAAACAAGATTGACCATGAGCACGCTACTTTTGAAGCTGATTTAAAGAGAATTTTTCCATCCAATCTGGGAAAAAGTAGTGAAAAATCTTATAAAATAACGCGTTCCTTTAAGACAGCCTACAACGGGGTTTCTATGAAACTACCCGCGAACGAAGTAGAGTCGCTACTTAAATCAGATGCTGTAAAAGCTGTTTATAAAAGTGTTACATTTACTATCGATCCGCCAATCCAATCAGATTCTAGTGAAGAAGAAGAATCTACTAAAAGAATAGAGAGTATTCCTTTTCTAGGTGTAGACAAGTTACATAAAGAGGGTGTTACAGGAAAAGGAGTGAAGGTCGGAGTCATTGACACAGGTATCGATTATCACCATCCTGATTTAAAAGATGCTTTTAAGGGTGGATATGATTTTGTAGATAACGATCTTGATCCAATGGAAACCTCATACRACGATTGGAAAAAGTCTGGACTTCCAGAGACTAGTGAAGGTGGTTCACCATATTATACGAATCATGGTACGCATGTTTCAGGTACGATAGCAGGGCGAGCAAAAAATACGAGCGGTGTAGCTGTAAAAGGAATTGCACCTGAAGCTGAAGTTTATGGATATCGTGTTTTAGGGCCATATGGAACGGGTGGACTGGAAGATATTCTAGCGGGTATAGAAAAAGCAGTTGGCGATGGCATGGATGTTATCAATCTATCATTAGGGATCAACATCAATGATCCGCAGTATCCTACAAGTACAGCTATCAATTATGCGGTTTTAAATGGTGTGACCGCGGTTGTTTCGGCTGGTAACTCTGGACCTTATTCGTATACTCTTGGCTCTCCGGGAGCGGCTGCTTTAGCATTGACGGTTGGAGCAAGCAGTGCACCTATTCCGGTAGCGCAATATACTGGAGTAGTATCTGGTTCTACGACAGAATTTCTTTTAAGCAATCTATACAGTGATTTAGTGACCGATTTGAGTGTTTTTAACAAACATCAATATGAGGTCATTGATTTAGGGGTCGGTTTGGAATCCGATTACGTTGGGAAGGATGTCGCTGGAAAGATCGTTTTCGTGAGTACCGGCGGTATTGGGACTCAAACTAAAACCGTTTATGCCAAGAATCACGGTGCAGCTGCCATCATCGCATATCACAATATCCCAAATAGCGGGACAAACCCTTTCGTAAGAGAGGATCAAAACTTCATTCCTGCTTTTTCCATTAGCTATGAGCAAGGATTGGAGTTAAAAGCACAATTAGCTACAGGCAATACGAAATTGACTTTTAAAAATTTTAAAGAAGAATATACAGAAGGTGATAAGCTTGCTTGGTTCAGCTCTCGCGGGCCATCACGCAAAAATTACGATATGAAGCCAGAAATCACCGCCCCAGGTGTGAACGTTTTATCAAGCATTCCAGCTTATTCGGTTTATCAAAATGATCCATCTAATTATCAATACGCTTATAACCGCATGTCTGGTACATCAATGGCCGCACCTCATGTAACAGGAATTTCTGCTTTATTACTACAGGCTAATCCTGATCTCGAGCCAAGTGATATTAAAACGATTTTGATGAATACAGCTAAACCATTAGCGGACAAATATAGTGTATTTGATGTAGGCGCAGGTCGTGTAGACCCATATCGTGCCGTCCATACAGGAATGGAGCTTCGAGTTCAAGATGAAACTCCAATTCGCTTCAATGAAGAAAACATTGCAATAAAAGACGAGACAGGCGGACTTAGTTTCGGTAATCATTATGCAAACGAAGAAACATTTATTAAAAAGACTGTAAATATTACAAACTTCGAAAAAAACATGAAAAAGTTTGATGTGGATGTCCAATTCCAAACAGATGTAAACGGATCACTCGATGCTAGTTCTAATAAGGTGATATTAGATATTCCAAAGGTTATTCCAGTTCAATCTTTTAAAACAAAAAAAGTGCCTGTTACAATAACAGTTCCAGCGACTGCCAAGGCGGGCATTTATGAAGGATATCTTATCATTTCAAACCAAGACGACAAAAACGAACAATATCGGATTCCGTTTAGCGTTCGAACAACTGAAGAAGGAATTGAATCTACTTCCCTTTCTTCAAATGCAATTTCACCTTACCATTTACAAGTGAGCCCAATTAGTGCTTCTACTTGGTATGAAAGATTGAATTTCAGATTAAAATCTCCTATGAAATGGCTGGATTTAGTTTTGGTAGATGGAAAAACCGGAAATGATATTGGATTTATAGAGACGATTTATACAGATGATTTGTATGATAGTACGAATTATTATGTTGAAAGGATATTTAATGGTAAATACTATGCGTTTACTGGAAATCCAGAAAAGCCAATCTCCGCTCAACAGAGTTATGTAAAACCTGGATATTACCAGATTAAAGTTATTGGTACAAGTGAACGTGATCATATTTTTACGATGAATAATGATATATATGTTGACCCTAACAGCCCAACGATGACAACAACTTTAGATGGAAATGAATCACCTGTCTATGAATATCAGCCGGGACAAAAAACAGTTCCTCTTCAAATTAAAGTTACAGATGAAGAAGTGGAAAAGATGGTGGCATCCGGAATGAATGTCGATCAGTCTATCAACTCTCTCAAGTATTTTATTAATGGAAGCTCTAAGCCTGTCCTTCCTGTCGGGATAGACGGGATGGTGAATTTTGACTTTCCGATAAATGAAACGAACCCATTTAATCGCTTTACATTAAATGGACAAGATGGCGCGAAAAATCCGACTCCAAAGAAAAATTACTACTTTGTTAAAGCGGGTACACCGTACGGATATATGAAGACTGACAAAACAAACGTAAAAATGGGAGAATCGGTATCTGCTACCCTCATTTTAAATAACGTAGATAAGTTGAAAACCGCAGAGTGGACTCTTACTAACATCGGCCAAAGCTTTGAGATTGTAGATGTAAAGGCGAATGATGCACTTGCGAATTACGGTGCATCCGAGGTGAATGTTGAAACGACAGGCAACACTTCAAAAGTGAAGCTGACTATGGATGGAACAAAAACGGTGAGCGGAAATATTCCTGCAATCAATCTAACATTGAAAGTGAAGGATACAGCATTTGCAGTAAGTGCAGCCGTAAATCCGACCGTTGCTTATACGAATGATCTGGATAATCGTATTTCCGTCTCTTCTGCGGGAATGGAATGGCAACTACAGTCAACCTTCTCGGATGTAACTGGCACATTAAGAGGATCTGCCGTGCCATTAAAAGATTGGACAAAACTTGGTGCATCTATTCGATTAATCGATGCGAACGGCACTGTGTTTGATGGCACATCGACAATTGGTAAAACTGGAGATTACCGCATTTCCAAACTTCCAATTACTGACAAACTATTCACTTGGGAAATGAAATTGCCAGGACATTTTATGATGAAACGACAAATTCAAATTGGGGTAGAGAAGAATGGAATCATTTTGGGACAGTTTCTTCAATACTATAGTGGWATGGGAGCAGTCTTTCATGAGTATGCTGTTGCTGGCGATGTGAATCAAGATAATGTGATTGATATCCAGGATGCACTAGCCATCCAACAGGCTTGGAATACAAATAACAGAGCTGCGGATATTAACTTTAACGGAATTGTGGATGCAAATGATATGTATTGGGTTGAAAGAAACTATCTAAAACAAAACCAAGAAGCTGACAATCCACCGGTACCTATCCAACAAGTTGACGGAAAGACACTGCAAGATATTTTAAAAGAATTGCAAATCTCAGCTTAGCATTTAAATTCWCTAATAATCAAAATGTGTGTGTCTCATGCTGGTTTAAGTAAGACACAATTACCTTTATATAACGAAAAAGACGCTATTCTTTCTGAAATAATTGGAAAGAATAGCGTTTTTATATTTTACGCACATTACAAAAAAGAACTTGCGTATATTAATAAACCGTTTTTTTAAAATATTCCAGGTGCGATTGGATTAAGTTTAGCTAAAGGTACCAATCCGGATTTATCATCTGTGTCAAAAATATCTGGAAATATTTTTTTTGCAATTTCCTTGTCAATTACAGTAGCAGATTCAGGTGCTTCAAACTTATAATCGTTTGATAAATGGTGCTTCTATTGGGGGAGAATACAAAATTCTACTAACCAGAGTAAAAAAAACCCCTAGAACCTTTGATATATCAAGGTTTCTAGGGGTTTTATAATCGCTATTTACTACTCGTTTTAATTAACGAGAGTAGAACTCAACGATTAATGATTCGTTGATTTCAGCTGATAATTCGCTACGCTCTGGAAGGCGAACAAATTGACCAACTTTTTTGTCTGCATCGAAAGATAAGTATTCTGGAACGAAGTTGTTTACTTCCATAGACTCATTAACGATATCAAGGTTTTGAGATTTTTCACGAAGTGAAATCTCTTGACCTGCTTTAAGACGGAATGAAGGAATATCTACGCGTTTTCCATCAACCATTACGTGGCCATGGTTAACTAATTGACGAGCTCCACGACGAGTGCGTGCAAGACCTAAACGGTAAACTACGTTATCAAGGCGAGTTTCAAGAAGAATCATGAAGTTTTCACCAGATTTACCAGGCATTTTAGCAGCTTTATCAAAAAGTGTACGGAATTGACGTTCGTTTACACCATACATGTGACGAAGCTTTTGCTTCTCTTGTAATTGTAAACCGTATTCCGAGATTTTTTTGCGTTGGTTAGGACCGTGTTGTCCTGGTGCGTAAGGGCGTTTTTCTAATTCTTTACCTGTGCCGCTTAGTGATAAACCAAGACGACGAGACAGTTTCCATGCTGGACCTGTATAACGAGCCATGAGAGACTCCTCCTTTAAGTGGTTTTATTTTGTTGTAAAATAAGACCAGATGTATCAATCAAACTGTCATTTTATTTTCATGTATCCTCGCCMTCGCAGCCAAGGGTTACACGATACCCCATCCAAAAAGTTTGGAGGAATAAAATGAAACGAATAAGACCATACAACTGCTGCTTTTATTTTACACATCCTCCATTGTATCGATTTCCTATACTTATGTCAAGACGTTACCTTGACAATTTAATGATTCGATTGGGTAGTTGACCTTTTCAAAAAAGATGGAATCGAGTAGGATAGGTATKAATGGGATGAAAGCGTTTACATAAAAGGGGTGCTTATTATGGAAAATAAAAAGATGAAAAAAGAAACGGCAGTCGTTCATAAAGGATTTGACACTTCAATTCATCACGACAGTTTGTCCGTACCTTTATATCAAACATCTACATTTGCTTTTTCAACGGCGGAACAAGGAGAAAAACGTTTTGCTGGTGAAGAAGTGGGCAATATCTATTCACGGTTAGGAAATCCAACTGTAAGAGTTTTGGAAGAGCGCATGGCTGAACTTGAGAATGGACAAAGCGCATTGGCATTTGGGTCCGGGATGGCCGCTGTCAGTGCAGTGTTGATTCATGTTACGAAAACAGAGGATCATATCCTTTGTTCGAGAGGGATATATGGTTGTACGTTTGGGTTACTTGAAATGATGAATGAAAAATACAATATTTCACATAGTTTCAGTTCGATGTCGAGTGAACAGGAAATTGAAGCGGCGATTCGTCCTGAAACGGTTTGTTTATATGTTGAGACACCAATCAATCCAACAATGGAAATTGTGGATTTGGAACTGGTTGGGAGAGTCGCTCGAAAACATGGATTGAAAGTAATTGTGGATAATACATTTTCATCGCCTTATATACAAAATCCTATCGATTTCGGTGCGGACTATGTGTTGCATAGTGCAACCAAATACATCAATGGCCACGGGGATGTGATTGCAGGATTGTTGGTTGGAAAAGATGCAGAGGATATGATGAATCTTCGTATGACGGTCCAAAAAGACGTTGGTGGAATTATCTCACCGTTTGATGCTTGGCTGATCATCAGAGGATTAAAAACGCTTCATGTTCGAATGGATCGCCATTCAGACAATGCATCGAAACTGTTGTCATTCTTTAAATCTTCACCAATTGTGAATGAGATTTATTATCCGTTTGATCCAGACCACCCACAATACGAAATTGCTAAGAAGCAAATGAAAGCCGGTAGTGGGTTGATTTCATTTACAATTCACGGTGGGAAAGAAGTTGCTCAATATTTAATGAATTCTCTTAAGCTTATCAAGATTGCTGTAAGTTTGGGAGACGCGGAAACATTGATTCAGCACCCGGCAACCATGACTCACTCAGTCATTCCTGAAATGGAACGTGAAAAGATGGGAATCACTCATTCCTTACTGCGTTTGTCTGTTGGACTTGAGCATTCAGATGATTTAATAGAAGATTTACAACAGGCATTTGCAAAAGTGGAGACCCACTTTACGCAATCGCTTCAAAAATGAATGCTCCGTTAAACTTGCTGTTGTATATCGTACCTTTGCGCTAGCCACATGTTCGTATGAGACAACAGAAATAAAAAGGGCGAGGCGATTTATCATTAACCCGTACAGTTTACTGGTACAAAAGTTAAAATAAATCGGCAAATAGCGTCATATTAACATATAAATTAGCATTGCTTTTAGCGGTGCTTTTTTCTTGCTCAATTTTAATAATAAAAGGATTTTTATCAAATATATGGTAATGTGTTAAATGTAAAAATTGATTAAGTTTGGTCTTTTGTTTTTCAACTAACGGGGGCAGGTTTCTTTATGAAGCTAAAGAGATAATTGATGGAGGTTATTATTTGGAAGGAATTATCGGCGTCTTGTTGGGTACATTAGGTTTGTTTTATCCATTACTTCTAGCATCAGTCATTACTTTTGTCTATTCACTTATAAAACGTTCTTGGATTTGGATGTTGATAAGTGCAATTTTACTGTATCCCGATGCTTGGTTTTTTAGTGGTTATCCGCCATTTCCTTGGGCAAAATTTGTTCCCTTAATTCAGGTAATATTGGCTATAATTTTTTATCTTTTGAAAAGATAGAGATAGTCACAAGTGCTTTACGGGTAAAGTATTTTTCTTCTTAAACAAACGGGACAGGTTAGTTTATAAGACTCCTAATTAAGAGATAAACGTAAACTAATAGGGGGGAAATATGAAACATTTAATTAAAATGTTCGTAGTTATAATTTTTATTTTACTATTGGTAGGTTGTCCTGGTGTTCCAGGTAAAGAAACACCAGGTTATTTAACTAAAAAACAAGTGTTGAAGGAAAATCCTGAAGCAGACTATTTTGAACTCAATGATAAAGTTTATGTAAGGGGAATTGGTTGGATAGAGGAAGTAGAATTGGCAAAAGATGAGATAATTGGGGAAATTGAAGAAGGTATGGCAAGTGATTTACCTCTGGGAACGAAAATTTTCGCACCAAAAGAAAGAAGAGATATTCTCATAGTAGAAAATAACGGAATAGAAATAAGATATTTACTTCAACTGGGAGAGTAATCCAAAAGTACTTCAACCAACGGGGCAGGTGATGAATTGGACGATTTTGACAAAGTAAAACATAGAATAATACATTAGAGTGCCATAATTTGGGAAGGAACTAATAAATGATCATTCCATTTTTGTATTTAGGTTGGTTCTTAATCCCTGTATTGTCCATTGTGTTTTGTCTTAATCTCGTTACTATAATGAAAAAAGTGAAAAATGAGCAAGATACATCTAAAAACACGATTTGGCTCACAATATCATTTCTTTTCATTATGTGGACTATAGCTATTTTAGCTTCCGTCAATATTTACTAATCTAGTGGTAGTTGAGTTAAGTTATTGTCATTCATTGAGCTGCTAAGACAGCTCTTTTTTTCTTATTGAACTAACGGGGCAGGTTAGTTGAATAAGAAGATATTATTAAAAGAATAACGAATTAGTAAATATTAGTGTAGATTTTCGAATATCAATCTTTCTTATTTCACTTACGAGATGCTTTACTGAAAGGTCATTGAGTTGTTATTTTCAACATATTTTTCCTATTCACTAAAGGGACAGAATTGTTTAATTTAGATACATAAGAAGGCAGTAAAAATATCTTGTAGGAGGGAAAATGGAATGAGCAACATTATCTTGATTCAGCATTGTCAATCAGAGCATCATATAAATAATATGTCAGGTGGATGGACAGATACACCTTTAACTGAATTAGGTAGAAAACAAGCAAAAATTATAGGTGAGAAATTAAAAGAATTTGTAGATAATAACGTTTATGCCTTATATTCTTCTGACTTATTGAGAGCGTCACAAACAGCAGAGATAGTTGGAACACAATTAGGTTTAGATATCATTCAAGATAAAGGACTTCGTGAAATAAATACCGGTGTTGCGGCAGGAAAAACAAAGGATTGGGCAAGAGCAAATAGAAATCCCCGAACAAGAAGTGGATTTGATTTAGATTATCAGGAATTTCAAGATGGTGAGAGTTGGCGACAATTTTATAGTCGGGTTTGCGATACCATGGATAGAATATATGAATCGGAAAAGAATAAAAACCTGTTGATTGTCACACATGGAGGAACTTTGGGGTACTTGCTTGCTTGGTGGATGAAATTTGAGGCAGAAATGATAGTTAATGCATACTTTTCCTCGTCAGTAGGTGGTATTACAGTTCTAAGTCAAAATAGTTTTCAACAAAATGTTGTAAATAAATTTAATGATACATCCCATTTTGATTTATTCAACTAACGGGTGCTTTACTTCAATAAGAGGTAAAGCCTTTTTCATATTGAACTAACGGGGCAGGTTAATGAGTAAGAATAAGGATAGGTGTAGCTTTGAAATAAAGTTAAGATGTTTTGCATAAAGTCGCGACGTTTGTAAAAAAGACGCATCGTTTTGAAAAAACTTTAACCGATAATTTATAAAATTTTGATCAAAACCCTGAGTTGATATGCAGGATTTTTCTTTCAGCAATCGGGCCAGATTCTTGAATAAATAGAATTCGTTTAAGATTAAGGACGAAGAACCGTATCATAGGTAAATGAGGTTTTTAAAATCAAAGTGAACGTAATACATTAGACGTTCACTTTGACAATTAAGAATTGTGCTTCATGAAATTATGCTATGTTGGTAAGTAAACTGTAATACCAAGTTTATGAACTCATGAACAGCAGCTAATTTTGTTCTAAAGTATATTTATCCATAAAAAACTACACCTCCAATTGATAGATGTGTCTAAAAATTGGGGTGCAGTTCATTTATTAGAGGAAAAGTGTCTGTTTTTTAATGTTATCCTATGCCCTTTTTTATTTAAAAATCAAAGTTGTCAGGGTCTGGTCCTACTCGATGATTTTGATTTAGCTCATCAATTCGCTGCATCTCTTCTTTTGTTAGTTCGAAGTCAAATACAGTTGAGTTCTCAACAATTCGATATTCATTCGTGGATTTTGGAATGGTTACAACACCATTTTGTAAATCCCATCGTATAATAATTTGGGCAATGGTCTTGTTATACTTATTTGCAATTTCTTGTAATACTAGATTATCTAATAATTGACCTTGCATTAAAGGTGACCAAGCTTCTAACTGAATTCCATGTTCTTGACAAAAGGCTTGAATTTCTTTCTGAGTTAAACGTGGATGGTATTCTACCTGGTTGACCATCGGTTTAATTTCAGCATCGTTCATTAAGTCCTCCAGATGGTGGACTTGGAAGTTACTTACTCCAATAGCCTTTACTCTTCCTTCTTTATAAAGAGTCTCTAATGCACGCCAAGCTTCCTTATATTTACCTTCTACTGGCCAGTGAATAAGGTATAAATCTAAATACTCAAGATCAAGTTTCTTTAGGCTTGTTTCATAAGCTACTATAGTTGATTCGTAACCTAAGTCAGAATTCCAAACTTTCGATGTTATAAATAGTTCTTCTCTTGGGATACCTGCTTCATTTATCCCTTCTCGAATAGCTTGTCCAACTCCTTCTTCATTTTCATAAATAGCTGCTGTATCAATACTACGATACCCATGTTTGATTGCAAATTTAACGGCATTAACCAGTTCAGGGCCTTCTTCTACTTTAAACACCCCAATTCCAAACCAAGGCATTTTTACACCATTATGCAAAGTAGTTGTATCTTGTATG
>NZ_JBFUJC010000038.1:0-15151 GCF_056401595.1 Paenisporosarcina sp. P4_E4_2
GCCACTTACTCCCATAATCTTTTTATTGAATTGTTATTGAATTACGGAATATTTTTAGGATCTACAATAATAATCTTACTATTATTTTATCTAGTAAAGTACTATTTTTTAAACAAGAGGATCGATAATAAAAAGAAGAGCTTTATAGCAATATTTTTTACAATATCTTTTCTTCAATTGATGATTTCACGTTCATATTTAACCGAAATTAATTTCTTTGTAATGTTGGCTTTGATTGCTAATGCTCAAAAAACAAACAAAGTATTTGAAAAAACTTAAAACTATAATTAAGTTTAAAAGTAAAGGGTGTTATTATGAATGAATGATTTATTAGTAAGTGTTATAATACCGACTTATAAAAGTAGTCAAACTTTAAAACGAGCAATTGATTCGGTTTTAATTCAGAAGTATTCATTAATTGAGATAATTGTTGTTGACGATAATGATACAAATTCTAGATATAGAACAGAAACTGAATCCATAATGAAAGAATATAAAGATGACGTAAGGATAAAGTATATAAAACATGAAAGAAATTTGAATGGATCTGCAGCAAGAAATACAGGATTTAAGAATTCTTCTGGAAAATACATATGTCTGTTAGATGATGATGACTTTTTTTTGCAAAATAAGATACTTTATCAAGTAGAATTACTTGAAAAAGAACGAATTTATGATGCCGCTTATTGTTGGAGAATTGTAAAGGGTGAAGTAATATCAAATGATAAAGTTGGAGACTTATCTTCAGATATTCTTTCTCTTGAATTTACGCCAACTACTTGTTCATTAATGATTAGACGTGAATGTTATGAATCGCTTAAAGGATTTGATGAAAATTATTATAGACATCAAGATTTTGAGTTTTTACTTCGTTTTTTTAAAAAGTATAAAATTGGAGTAGTTAATGAAGCATTGATTGAATTAGCTACTAATGGTATTGATAATGAACCACATGGGAAAAATCTTAACAAGTTAAAGAAAATGTTTTTTGAACAATTCTCCAATGATATTGAAAGAATTGATAATAATGTAAGTAACTTCAGGAAGAAGGTCTATTCAAAGCATTACTCTATTGTATTCAAAGATCATATAAGACACGGTCATTTATTATTAGCGGTAATAATTGCTTTTCAACAAACATTCCATAATGGTTTATTTTTTTGGAAAAATGTTTTAGTACTATTTTTTTTAAACATTAAAGAGAGATTTTAATCCCCATAAAATGTAACATTTCGAAGGGATAATTTATGAGTATAAAAAAGAATTTTTTATATAGTATTTTCTACCAGATGTTGAATTTTATCCTACCATTAATAACTGCTCCATATATTTCAAGAGTTATTGGACTAGAAGGTGTGGGTATTTTTTCTTATACTAATTCGATTGCTCAATATTTTATATTATTTTCAATATTAGGTTTAAACAATTATGGGAATCGTGCGATATCTAGAGTAAGAAACAATAAAGCAAGGATGAGCTCAGTTTTTTGGAATATATACGCTTTACAGTTTATTACAGCCTTAATATCACTAATCCTCTATGTAGTTATTGTTTTCAATACAATTCCAGATTCCTATAGAGTTTTTGCAGCAATTCAAATTTTATTAGTGGGATCTGCAATGTTTGATATTAATTGGTTCTTTTTTGGGATAGAGAAGTTCAAGTTGACTATTGTAAGAAATAGCATAATAAAATTAATTACTTTTTTTTCTATGTTTATTTTCGTTAAAAATGAAGACGATTTAAGTAGTTACATTTTTTTAGTTGCCTTTTCTACTCTTATTAGTCAATGTATATTATGGTTTTTTATAAAGAAAGAAATTTTCATAATAAAACCAAATTTAAAAGAGATCATATCTCATATTAAACCAAATTTCATTTTATTTATTCCAGTAATTTCCATAAGTATTTATCGAATACTAGATAAAATCATGCTTGGTTTTTTTAGTGGTATTGAACAAACAGCACTTTATGATAGTGCCGATAAAATAGTTACAATTCCACTAGGTATTTTTGCAGCACTTGGAAATGTTATGTTACCAAGGATGTCTAACATAATTGTAGATGAACAAAATGGAGAATCAAATAGGTATATCCGTGATTCTATGCAATTCGTAGTATTTCTTTCAATAGCAATGATGTTTGGTTTGATTGCAATATCTTATCGTTTCGCACCAATTTACTTTGGAGAAAGTTTTGTAGAAAGCGGTAAGTTAATAGCTGGATTGGCACCTATTGTATTGTTTTCATCTTGGACTAGCGTAATTAGAACACAATATCTAATTCCAAGAGGAAAAGATAGAGATTATATTCTTTCTGTAATTATAGGGGCTATTATTAATATAGTAATTAATCTAACGCTTATACCAAGATATGGTGCATTAGGAGCTGTTGTAGGAACGCTAGTAGCAGAGGCAACTGTAATGGTATATCAAACATATGTCGTTAGAAAAGAACTGGATATAAAGAAATTTATAAATGATAGCTGGATTTTTCTTATTCCAGGGTTAATGATGTTTTTCTTACTAAAATTAAGTGATTTAATCATTTCAAACTCATGGAGTGGATTAATAATTCAAATTTTATTAGGAATCAGTATTTATTCTGTAACCTCTTATTATATATTTAGATTATGGAATGAGGAGAGACTTAACTATTTCATTGAAACAATAGGGTTAAAAAAACAAATTAAAAAGTTTCTTAATTGATGGATTTATAATTTTTTTAATTGATTCCACGTAATGACAAGTGTTTAATGCAAACAGATAAAAGTTATAGAAATGATGATTGACACAAATAATTAAGGATTTGTTTAAGAGGGGGGATGAATTCGAATGAACTTAAAGGAAATTCACTTTAAATGTAAAGAAATTTTCTATATATGGAGAGGATTAGATCCAATGTCTGTACGGTTAAAACGCTATAGGCTGAATGGTGCTTACATTGGAGAAAAGGTAAGGGCTTTTTCTCCGATAACTTCTAGTGAACCTTATTTAATATCAATCGGTAATAATGTGACAATATCAACAGGGGTTAAATTTGTTACCCACGACAATTCAGCTATTAAGATTTTCGAAAATGGTACGGATATCATAGGAAGTATAGAAATTGGAAACAATTGTTTTATTGGGATGAATAGTATTATTTTACCTGGAGTAAAATTGGCTAATAATACAATTGTGGGATCCGGTAGTGTGGTAACAAAGAGTTGTTTGATTGAAGGTAAAATCATTGTTGGTAATCCTGCTCGTGTAGTATCTGATGTAAAAGATTATAAAAATAAGTATGAAGATTTTGTATTTGATTTTAGAAATAAAAATTCCGTACAAAAGAAATCATTGATTATGGATAACAAAGCCAAGTGGTTAAATAAGTGATACTGTTTAAATGTTTTTAAAAAACTATTTTTAAACTATCGAATTTTGTAATTTTGTTTCACGAAGGATAGGTATAACTCATATAGCTTAGAAACAAACTTCTAGAATTATAGTCATATTTATTATTATTATGAATTCGATTTGAAACGTCCAGAATTGATTATGCATTTTCTGGAGTTATTCGAGGGGAAATTAGAAGAAATAAATGTAAAAGGAGAATAATATGTCGATTTTAGTATGCGGTGGAGCTGGTTATATTGGTAGCCACACAGTGAAAGAACTCGTCGGGAAATACGAGGTCATCGTTTTGGATAACTTAACTACTGGTTATCCTTTTTTATTAGACGAGGATGTTACATTTGTTAACGGAGATTTAGATGACGAGAAAGTTCTTGATATATTATTTACAAAACACAAAATAGATGCAGTCATTCATTTCGCAGCAAATAGCTTAGTTGGGGAGTCTGTCGAAAAACCATTACAATATTATCAGAACAATGTAAGTGCAACAATAACTTTATTAAAGAAAATGGTTGAATATAGGGTAGGAAAGTTTATCTTTTCATCTACTGCAGCAACTTATGGAATACCAGACACTGACTTAATCACAGAAGAGACAGCGACAAATCCAATTAATCCCTACGGCCGATCAAAACTTATGGTAGAAGAAATCTTGGCAGACGTTGCTCATGCACATGATTTGCAATATGTAATTTTAAGATACTTCAATGCAGCTGGTGCACATAAAACTGGTCAAATCGGTGAAAGTCATAATCCTGAAACACATCTAATTCCAATTGTGTTGCAACACCTGTTAGGTGAGAGAGAGAAGATATCTGTTTTTGGTACGGATTATGACACAGAAGATGGAACATGTATTAGAGATTATATTCATGTGACTGACCTGGCCAATGCACATGTCCTAGCATATGAAGGATTAGTCAATGGTGAAGTATCTAATGCCGTTTATAACCTAGGAAACGGTGCTGGCTATTCCGTTAAAGAAATAATTGAAGTTTGTGAGAAAGTATCAGGAAAATCAGCTGTGATTGAATATGCTGATCGCCGACCAGGAGATCCGGCGGTATTAGTTACTTCTTCAGAAAAGATAAACAAAGCTTTAGGTTGGAAGCCGAAGTACCAGTTAGAAGAGATTATAGAGAGTGCTTGGAGATGGCATTCATTTAATCAGTTCACTTCTATTTAAAAAATATTAAATGCATCTGTATAAAAGTACAGATGCATTTTTATATTAACCTTATTAATCAAGTAAACTAAAATTCAAATATAATATTATTTCATCAAACGAATAAGAAGTTTTTGCTACATATACAATTAAATCCTCCCAAAAAGGCCATCCACTATTCCATTCATTTAAATCGCAGACATAACTATAGTTATAATCCTCGTCTTCTTCTGCTATCCCTATAAATCCATAACGATGTAAAATCGAATAATGTTCGTGAAAATTTTTAGCACCTAAATTTGTTACACTTTGTATCTCATTTAAAGGTATAACTTTTTTTGTATTCCCCATTACTCTCTGGAGCATAATGATAAAAACTTTACGGTTATCTGGGGTCAATTTCTTAAGCTTGTCTATCCATTCATTTACTTCGGTTATCATATCTTTTAATTCATTAGGATTGTTTCCCCAGTTTAATACAGTATTTATTTTACTTAGAGATTTAGGATAGAAACTAATTTGTTTACTGGTATGGTCTTCAACTGATTTGTGAAGTTTTTCTACGATGTCTTCAAATTTACTTTCATGTGATTTTTTAATCTGTTGTAACCTTTCCAGTGAATATTCACTAATATTATCAGTTACTTTATGATGTTTATAGCACATTAGCATTAAGTTACTAAATTTTCTTCTGTCTTCATTATTTTGATTAATATTAAATCTTTGACCATCAGGCATAGCAGCTTCAATATGGCAAACTTGACCAATAAAAGTTCCGTCAGTATGAATCATCCTTTCATTACAATCAGGAAACGCGCATTGATTACCAGACTTCAAATACAATTCTCTTAATACGGTAGATGTAGGAGAAAGTCGTTTCACCTCTTCTATTTCTATATTAATCACCCCTAAATTTACTATTAATATAAAAGAAAACATGTAAATATATATAGTTAATGTCCACTATGTCATTAATCTATATTATTTAAATTTAATTGATTACCATGACAATTTCTATATATTTCTTGTATCTTGTCTTCGTTAATAATTACTTCTAATGTAGAGTTTCCAACTAAGTCTACCGAATTTGATACGTCCTGGATTATTTTATTAAAAATATTAGAAGAGTCTTTACAATCACTTGGCAGAATAGAATTTTCTAGAGCTTCAACTGCTAATTCTGAACCACTTCCATTTACAACACTTTCAAAGTTATGAAGGGACAAATCGAAATCATTTTTACTTTGAAAAGAATAAATGAATGTAYTTCCCGATGTAGGATCAATTCCACCAAGTGAAAATTCAATAGTTACATGTTTATTTTCTGGGTTAGATTTATCAAATTCTTTTTTAAAAGATTTAAAGGTTTTCTGGCATAAAAGTATGATTTCCTTTAAAGAATAATTAGGGTGTACATTATTAATTATGGAATTAACTACTCCCTGACATTCAATACCTTGTGTTGCAATTATAATTTTAGGTGTAATTTTGAATATTTTTCTTGCGTTGCTTGACTCAATGCCAATAAATTTTCCAGTATGAGAATCGATATAGCTCCTTTGAGTATCTGTAATGAATATTACGTAATCTTTAGTACGATAACCAATAAATAATGTAATAAAATTCCCTCCCTTTTACCACTAGAATTGAAAAGCGTGTACTGTCTAAAAATTGATAAATAATTAAATCGGGTACCTGTGCAAAAAACAAATCAGATTATTTACGACAACTGTATATAGAATTTCAGAAGAGTTGTAAGAGTAGGGTTTTCCAAGTTAATTACTGCATAATTCCTCGTCTATGTAAATTGTCATAATTTAAGTGGTGCCACCCATGACAACTCCGGAGAAGTTTTTTAGTTAACAATTTTGATTTTTATCATGTATTTGCTTTTTCATTCTTTGAACTTACAAATATTATCTAAAAAAATTTTGATGAGTGGCACTTTAGATGGTGGTTGTATCATTCCACTTTCCTTCCCGTGCCGCTCACGAATTAGGGACATTTGTTTCTGACACTGTGGTACTAGGATTTGTTTTCAGATGTCGTTTCAATTAATGTAAGATCATTATCTGACTTTTGACGTTTTCCAAAGAGCTGGTTCTTTATATGGGTTGAAGACGTCACCTTAATCTTTTCTAAAGAGCTGATTTGCATTTGAACTTCATCGATGGTGATAAAAGGTAATTGTTTATGTAATTTCTGATGTTCTTGATATTCAATTAATAGAGTGGAGAATAAATCATTTAATTCCTCGTTGTTTATGGCAATAACATGGGGAATCAGTTGCGAGAGTTGTGATTTGGGAGAGATAATATAACTTTCACGAACAAGTATCATCTCCTTTAAAAGTCGTTCAATGGTATGCAATGTCAATTGATTTTTATTATTGTGATATGCAAAGAAAATTAAAGTGTAATATTCGTTCGTTAGATAAATTGCGAGATTTTCGATTTCCATCTTGGTATTTATAGGAAGGTTATCTGGAGGCTTGTGAAACACTGCTTTCTTATAGTAAATAAAAAGGTGTTCAAGGAATTTATGCTTATATAGATTCGATGAAGTACCGAATGTATTGATTTGCCCAATTACCCGAGTCAAGTTGGTAAGACGGATATAGTCAAAGCTTGGATACTTATGGGTATTATCAAATATACTGAGTGCTTCTAGCAGCCAACGATCTTGTATTTCCGAGTAACGGTACATTTGAAAGAATTCATGTGATAATTCTTTTGTTTTACCAATACTTTCTCTATAGATATAAGGTACTGGTATTTTATATTTACGGTGACGTTTTCGATTCAGTAATTTCGAATATTTATAAATAATGGATTTTGGACCGAAAAGTTCTGCGAAAGCTTCGTTGCTATCGCTAGAATATGTATTGAAGTAATGGATGATATTGCTAGACATTTTTTTATGGGTTCTCGATCCATCATTGACCTTTGAAATGATATCCGGTCCGTAGGTCGTAGGCTCGTTACTGTTATAGTAAAGCCCCAAGATTTCTTGTTCATAAATCTGCTTTTTCACCCTTTTACTCTCGACGATTATATAGGTAAAGAAATAGTAAATAGCAAAAATCAATGACACTATCAGCGACCAAAAATGTAACAACCTGAAATTATAGTTCGGCACAATAATCAGAAACAGGGAAGCCACGTTAATAAGGGCAAAAACAATCAAAAGGTAATAAACACGAATAAATCCCCAAATCTTATATTTCCTCAATAAAAACTTCCCATAGTCTATACCCACGACATTTTTCATTTCCGCCAATGAAGTCAGTCCAATAACCGTCATGTTGATGGCTATAATAGCAAATATAAGGCTGGTGTCAAAAATAATTTTTTCCATGTTCGTACTCCTTTTACAAAAACTAGTTTTAATTATATCTTATTAATTAGATATATAGAAACCTGAATTTTAATAACACAGCAAGTATGTAAGGAGATAAGACTAAGGTTGTTATAAAAGTGATAATTTAATCGGGTACCTGTGCAAAAAACTATTCAGATTATACACGACAATTGCATGAAGAATTACTGCTAAGTTGAAATGAATGGATTTTTCAAGGTGGAAACTGCATAATTTATCGTTGCTGTAAATTGTCATAAAATAAGTGGAGCCACCTATGATAATTTCGGATAAGATTTTTGGTGAATAATTATGATATTTATACTTTTTATGCTTTTTTTCGTTCACATGCAAATATTACTTATTAGTTATCCTGGGTGGCTTCTTGAAAAATCAGGTGCCTGTGCGAAGAATAAAAAACGGGTATCTGTGTAAAAGTTATTATGATTATAAACTTCAATTGCATATGAGTAAGCCTCAAATAGTCCCCACCTTCAAGTGAACATTTCATCATGAGATAATTCTCTCAAACGATATCTTGGGAGGATTTCATTGAAACTAGAAGAACTAAAGGCGATGTGGACAGAACAAATCCATCAGTAAGAAGTGATTGAGATGTCAGAAAAAGCGTAGTTTAAAGAACAAGCATTCTCCATGGATAGTCTGCGTTACTGGTTGAGAAAACAAAACGAGGACCAGGTGATTCAAACTTCCTCCACATAGTGGATGGTTTACGATGTAAAAGAAGATGGAATTGTACGATCTTCCACTCTGACCTTGCGTATTCAAAACGCGAAATCAAAGTACCTGAACATTTCAATCAGAGTTACTGGGCGAGATTTTGGACGTACTTCAAAGTAGATGCTGAATATAGCGAAGGTCGAAAGGGTCTATCTAGCACGGGGAGTGACCAACCTTAGGTAGAGCTTTCGACTGTTAAAGTGAATCCTCCAAATTCTGAATCTGATTCAGATAATTTGGATGAAGAGTGCATTCCGAAAGCGTATTTGACGAGACCAATCATCGTCGTGCGGATGCGACCGGAATTTTTTCGGTTGATTGACGGGAATCAGTGGGCGGCGAAGGCAAGGTGCTTGAGCGTGAAAGAGTTACCAGCTTATTACTTAACCAAATTGCAGCACCGGCAGTTTTTTACATTCAAAGAGGCAGATCGGATATATGTAGACTAGTGGTACGACAAGTTGGAGATGAGAAGAAAGACGGTGGGCAAAGGGTGTTGTCGGGAGTATGCGGCATAAAAAATTGCTCCAATGCAGGTAACTGTGTTAAAAACAGTTCAGATTATGATTTATAAGTGAATAAAATAATTTAGGATTTCAGCTACAAATACGTTTTGGAGTTTTCTTCATCACGACAACTAAAGGTAAGAAGCTAGAGATTGAAGTAGCTTACTACGACAGAAAATCGAAGAAGTGGAAATTCAAAAAGTTTAAATAATCTCAGAAAGATTCTCCCAAGGTGGTTGCTTGGGAGAATCTTTTTTACATTTACAACTTACCATAATATGTAAAAACCCTACCCAATAACTTAAGGGTGGGGCGTAATGAATTTATTTAATTTCCAAATGCTCTTTCAAGAAATCCTGCTTTTCAGCAAGTTCAGCTTCGTTCATATGGTAATACCAGACTCCGTTTATTTTACCACCCGTACCCTTTTCAAAATATAGTTGATCAACTGTTCCTATTGCATCACGATAATTTTTCTGAACATCTATCATTTCATCAAACGTCATATTAGTTTGAACGTTCGAGCCTAGTGCATTAAAGATACTTCGATAGTTTACTAGACTTTTGACTGATGCCCCTTCTTTCAAAACTGCTTGTATGACTTGCTTCTGACGGTGTTGGCGACCGAAATCTCCAGATGGATCTTCATAGCGCATACGCACATACGACAATGCTTCTTCTCCATTCAACGTGAGATTGCCAACGGGGAAATCATAAGAATCTACAGAGAAATCAAGTGTGTTGTCTACACTTACGCCACCTACTGCATCGACTATATCTTCAAAACCTTCCATATTCACTTGTACAACATAGTCAATTGGAATGTCCAAAAGATTCTCTACAGTTGCTAACGACATTTCGATTCCGCCAAAAGCATAGGCATGATTGATTTTATCCTTGCTGTCTCTTCCGATAATTTCTGTATAAGTATCACGAGGAATACTCACCATTTTTGAAGACTTGTCAGTTGGATTGACTGTCATGACGATGATGGTATCCGAACGGCCTGCATCACCCTCACGCTCATCCACACCAAGCATCAACACTGAAAATGGGTCTTTTTCTTCTAGTTTGATTTCGTTCTCTCGCATATCAGAAACTTCGCGATCGATTGGACTATGAATGTCTTTCAAAGTTGATGTGAAACTCATATACACGTTTAAAAGATAAGCGCCACTTAATAACAGTACAATACCAACAACCCAAGGCCATTTTTTCTTCTTCTTATTATCTGAACGCTTCATTCAAAATCCCCCATTATTTTCCTGTTAAAAATGTAGTAAGAGCAGACGCCCACAGTGCGGTTCCATTCATTTGGACGGCTATTTTTTATAAACTATAAATTTTTTTAAATAAAATTAATTCCCATCATTACAAAATTTTCTCTCGTTTCTGCGCAAAAGCTAAGTAGATTACTAGGAGATGACATAGACAATTCAAGAATTTTGATATATCAAAATGGTATTGAAAGTATTTCAAACAATTTTATTTTTGGAATTGGACCAGGAAGCTTTAGTGAATTATATGGAATTTCAATGCATAATATTTTTTTCTCAATATGGATTGAGAACGGTATTATTGCGTTAGTATCAATTCTTTTAATTTATTGGATAGGAATTGGTCAGTTAATACGATACGGGGATAAGTTTAATAATCTTCTTCCTACAATAATAATAATTGTTGAATGAATTGAATGAATAAGCTACCCCCTAATCTTGTTACAATCTGATTGGCGGGAGTTTATTTTTATAGTCCTCTTACATTTACAAAGCATAATCAGCACACCAAGAAACCTTCGAGCTAATCTTTGAGAGAGAGGAGCAATAGGCATTTATTGCTAGAATATATAGTCGAAATAGTCTCATAAAGAGTATAATAGACTAATTGAAGTATTAATGAAAATAAAAGGTGTGTATCCGTGAAGCATATTAAACAAGATAGAAACCAAAAACTATATTACCTCACCGCATTTGTTGCCACCCTTCTGATGGTGATTGGAGTTTTGTTCTTCAATCCGAGATCTATAGGAACGGACCCTGGATACATTTTTCATAGTTCATTAGTCGTATTATTGTCAGCGGGTTTGTTTATCTATCCGAAGTATGAAAGCCATTTTTTTAGAAAAATCATTATTACAATCGCGTCTATTTATTTGTACATGCTTTTCTTTTTATATCCTGATACATGGTCGTCTTTTACGTTGCTATGTTTTATTCCGGCGTTTTCGATCTTGTTTTTCGATTCGAAGCTGTTTTATTTCACTTTTGTCATCAATTTCCTGTTGATTACGTTGACGTTCATTTATATTATTTTCTTCGACCAAGGAAATGAGTTTGCGCATATCAAGTTGGACGTATTCGGGAATATTAATAATTTCATGGGGACACAAGTCATTCTCTATTTCATTTTTCATTTAACTTCTCAAAGAATCAAAAAACAGCAAATGTATTATGAGAGATTACAGCAATCAGAAAAACTGAAAACAACCGGCCAATTAGCAGCCGCAGTCGCACATGAAATACGAAACCCTTTGACGGTAGTAAAGGGATTATTACAGTTTTATGAAACGAACAACTCTTTCAGCAAGGAAGGGAAATCGCACTTATCTTTGATGATTGATGAGCTGAAGACGGCGGAACATGTTTTATCCCAATTTTTGGCCATCGCAAAACCGGATGAACATCAACACATGGAAACCGTAAATGTCCGTGATGCCTTGCAAAGTGTGACCGGTTTGCTCATGTCCTATRGACTTTACCATCAAAATAAGATCGACTTGCAAGTGGATGAAGACCTATACATAACGGCCAATACCATTGAATTTAAACAATTATTCATGAACTTAGTGAAAAATGCAGTTGAAGTTTCTACTAATGATGATTTTGTTGTCATCAGGGCAGAGCAAAAAAACAATGAAATTATTATAAAAGTAATTGATGAAGGTTTTGGCATGTCAGAAGAGCAGGTACAAGCCTTGGGTACTCCATTTTACTCATTAAAAAGTAAAGGGACCGGACTCGGACTCATGATCTGCTTTAACATTGTTGAAAAATACAAAGGAACAATTCGATTCCAGAGTGCAGTGAATCAAGGTACAACTGTGACTGTGCGGTTTCCAATGTATGCTTCAGGTGGATTAATTAAAAAGCAGGAAGCGTGGGTATAATCACCTAGTGCTTTCTGTTTTTGTTTTTGAATTTAACCAAAGCAGATTCTTTCGTTCAACCAATTCCAGATTTTCTCGAAAGGTCACAGTAAATGCTGCAGAGCAGATATCTTCGTCATTCAATCTCCTCCAAATAGGCTAATCTAAATTAATTTATATATGAAATTAAAAGGTATGAAAAGGAAATTTTCATTAAAAAAGGCTTTTGTGATGGCATGACTCATGTGGCTTAGTACCATGGCACTCGTGACACTTCTGCATGTTCTTATATATAGCAATTGTTATGACGGTTTATATTACCAAAATAGGCCAATGGAAACGAGTAAATGTCTTGTACTCCCTTTATAATGAATTGAGTTTAATAAGAGAGGGAGTTTTCATTGAAAAAGTTATTACTTGTCTTGATGGCAATGTCATTAAGTCTTTCGATATTTATTTATCCATCCAAATCAGCCAAAGCAGCAGGATTTCCTGATGTTTCTAGTTTCAAGAAAGAAATTGAATATCTGACTCAACTAAAAGTAATCAATGGTTACAAAGATGGCACATTCCGTCCATCCGTGAAACTTACACGTGCACAAGCGGTTGTGATGATCATGCGTTCAATTGGCATGCCGGAGAATGTATGGAACTTAAAAGATCCAGGATTCCATGATGTCATGCAATCTAGTTTCGGTTATAAAGAAATTGCTGTGGCGGTGAGTGCGGGGATTATTAATGGTAAAAGTACAAAATATTTTGATCCGAATGGTAATATTACGAGAGCCGAGATGGCTAAAGTGTTAGGCAATGCGTATGAGCTGGAAGGGGAGTTTCAGCCTGGATTCAAAGATGTCTCTGCTGATTCATGGGCACATCCATACATAGGATCATTAGCAGCCAACAATATCACCGTTGGCTATGAAGATGGAACCTTCCGTCCATCACAACCGATTGACCGTGCACAATTTTCTGCTTTCCTGGCACGAACGATGAAACCGAATTTCCGTCCGTCCACAGGAAAACCAGCACATTCCATCGTTGATTTGACCGTGGAATCAACAATCGTAGATATGGTGAAAAATCCGGACAAGCCGATTATTTACTATATCGACGCGAAGTCAAAATCACTCATCATGTTAAACGTGAAAACGGAAGCCAAAAAGGTTGTGGAACTGACACATCCTGYCGAAAAGCTTGTTATTAAAAATGGCAAAATTTTTGTTACGCAGCTAATCCAAGCAAGAAGTCCGTATAACTTCATCGAGACGCAAAAAGGACTCATCAATGTGTACGATGCTGATAATCTTTCATTGCTGAAAGAAGTAAACGTAAACATTGATCCTTTTGACATAGCTGTAGATGATGAGGAAACGCTGATTATTTCATCTGGCTCTGACCAAGGCATAAGTTCAGAGATTCATACGTATAACTGGCAAACGTCAGAACATCTTTCATCTGCGAATATTTTCCCGCAACAATTGATTGAACTGTCACCGACCCAAAACAAAATCTATACGGTTGCTAGTTCGCATTATACCGGGAAAATGGAAACGTTTAGTTTAATTGATGGAAAAATCAAGAAGGAAACTATGGTGCCTCGATTCTTTGACACCATGAACTTAAGGGGCTTTGTCCAAATGACCCCTGACGGCAAGGTGATTTACAATGGTAATGGTACAGCTTACGCATCAAGCGACGTGCCTTCCGAAGATCTGGCACCACTCGGCAAACTGGCCACTCCATTTACTACGATGACGTTTGATGAAGCAGGAAAGGACATGTATCTTGCTGATCGCTCGGCAGTGATTTCCGTTTATAAATACGGTACATTCGACCCCACTTCTTCATTGCGCGCTTATGGCAAGGTTGATCGTCTAGTTTATGTAGAGGAAACAGAAGAACTATATGCATTCACTAAATTTAAGCTCGAAAACTCTAAAACAGAATCTATTTTATTGGAACGGTTTAAACTTGGAGAATAATCGATAAAAGGTGCCCTTTCCCTCTGACTGAAGTCATGGGGAATAGGGCACCTTTTTCTAATACCAATACTAAAATACATGTCACTCAATGGGTATAGGCAAGCCCACATGAACAACGATTTGTCCCGAATAGTAGATGATAAGAAGATGGGAATTCTTGGTTCACACGCTGCACTTCCATTGCAAATTCTTCGCTGTCCTTTGGTACTTGTGAAAGCATATTTGCTTTTTCTTGCGTATCAATATGCGCTCCGGGTGGTACGAATCGATTTGGTGGAATTCTTACACCGTTGGTTACAATCGCATCGTAAGATAGGAAGGCTCCTTCTTCGACGATGGCATTATAAACCATGGCCCTGAATCCAACAAATACGTTATTTCCAATGAAACAAGGCCCGTGGACAAGTGATCCATGTGCAATTGTGACTTCATTTCCAATGAAAATCGAATAGCTGTGATTTCCCACCAAATAATGTTTATTTAATAAACCATGTAAAATGACGCCGTCCTGAATATTGACATTAGACCCAATATGAAAAGGTGTTCCATCATCCGCACGGATACTAACATTTGGAGCAATATAGACGTTATCTTGAATGACAACATCACCGATCACACTGGAAAATGGGCTAATAAATGCTGTTTCATCAATATGTGGGTAACGCGGAACCGGATGAAATGAAGTGATGGGACTGGCACTGATAAATGGTTTGAAGCAATTGGAAGACTCATTTGAAAAAGGTTGGAAACCGTTGTTCTTACTCAATTTATCACCGCTTTCATAGTTTGCTTTTTAGTCATTTTATGTGAAATAAAATGAAATAGAATTAATTTTCGAAGGGGTGGTACTTTTC
>NZ_JBFUJC010000039.1:0-14987 GCF_056401595.1 Paenisporosarcina sp. P4_E4_2
ATTCATACTATATTCATACTATATCACTAAAAAAATAAAATATCGCCTATAAAATGTAAAAAAATATTGAAATTTATAATATCCCTGTTTTTAAACAGTATCTAAAGTCCTAAGGAGTGAGTGATATAAATGATTAGAAAATTGATTGAAGCCGATCGTCAAATAACGATGGATTTCGTAGGTCAAAAACCTGCAGAGAATGTTTTTATTATTGGGGATATTGAAGGGCATGGATTCCATTCAAACATTCAGACGCTTTGGGGTGACTTTAATGAAAAAGGGGATCTAAGAGGCGTTTTATTAAAATACGATCAAAACTTTATTGTGTATGCACCAGCTGCTTTCGATGCAGAAGGATTTGCCAATATTATTAATAAAGATTTATCCTTCAGCTATTTATCGGGAATTGAAGAAATGGTGAATCAATTAGCGCCTTACATAAAAACTCAACCTAAAAAACCTCGCGTTCTCTATTATGCAAAATGTGAGACGGTAGAACACCTGCCTGCAATTCCTGCTGACGTCAACTTGGAAAAAGCTCAAGCGGATGATGCCCGTGCAATCATCGCGCAAATGAAAGCAATCCCAGAGTTTTCAGAAGGCAATTACAGCGTTGAGAATAAACGAGAATCACTGGAAAAAGGTCTGGCCCGTGCATACTTAATCAAAAATAATGGAGTCATTGTAAGTTCAGCTTCAAGTACAGCTGAAAATAGTCAGTCTGCCATGATTGTAGGGGTAGGGACATTGCCTGACTATCAGAAGAAAGGGCTCGCAACTTACTGTATGTCCAAGCTTTGTAGAGAGCTGCTAGAAGAAAATAAAATGTTGTGTCTGTTTTATGACAACCCCGCTGCAGGTGCAATCTATAAGCGAATTGGCTTCGTTGATATCGGAAAATGGTGCATGTGGACATATTAAAATACACGAATCTGTTGAATGGGAGAAGTGTACGATGGTTTAATAGAGGAAAGAGATTGCTAGAGGAGTTTGAATGCAGTGCTTCACTATAAAACATACATCGTTTCTTCTGATGCACCGTGGGTGTCATTTGTTCACGGCGCAGGAGGAAGTTCTTCCATATGGTATAAACAAATACGGGAATTCAGAAAAGAACACAACATCTTATTAATTGATCTTAGGGGTCATGGTAAATCAGCTCGCGGCCGTTGGAAAAAAGGCGATTCATTTGCCCATATTGCCGAAGAAGTGAAAGATGTTCTTGATGAATTGAATATTGAACAAACACATGTGATTGGCATGTCACTTGGGACAATCGTTGCCCAAACAATGGCTGAACGTTTCCCTGAGAGAATCTCATCGCTGATTTTAGGAGGGGCCGTTATCCGCCTAGATATCCGAACTAAGCTTTTACTTTGGACCGGACGTGTGACGAAGCGCTTCATCCCATATATGCTGTTGTATAAATTGTTTGCCTGGATTATCATGCCAAAGAAAAGACATGAAGAATCCCGACTCGTTTTCGTTAACCAAGCAAAAAAGATGTGTCAAAAAGAATTTATCAAATGGTTTTCGTTAACCAAGCTGATCAATCCCTATTTAACAAGGCTTCAAATGAAAACGAATGCCATTCCGACTCTATTTTTAATGGGGGAAGAAGATTACTTGTTTATACCGCCGGTTGAAGAATTGGTGAGACGGAATGATGAATTTAAACTAATTAAGATTAAAGATTCTGGTCATGTCTGCAATATCGATCAACCGGAAAGATTCAATGAACTGTCCATTGATTTCATTTCTGCTATACAAAAAAACAAAGCTATCACCGCAGTTTGGTGATAGCTTTGTTTTTTTGGTTCTGTTTAACGGTATATTATCGTACATTTGCTCTTGCCGCACGTTCCGCATGAGCCAACAAGTATGATAACCACATACTTGTGGGGCGTCTGCGGAAAGGGCACAGATTCCTTCTTTTATTAAAATCAACCGTAAAAGTTAAACATTGCCTTTTGTTTTATGCGTGAGCTGGTTCCATAGTAACTGCCGGCCCGAAAAATTCGAAGTGTACATTTTCTTCAGAGAAGCCTAACTCATAAAGGCTATTCACGACTGCTTTCATGAATGGTACTGGACCGCAAACGTAAATATCACTCTTTGCAAGTACATTTTCCGCTAAGAACTCTTTTGTGATGAGTTGATTATTATCGGAATACTGTGTGGCATAAGTCGTATCTTCCATCACGGATAGTAATGTATGAACTTCCTTGTCAAATGCATGTAATGACATATTTCTCGCTCCATGTAGGAAAGAAACAGGACGACTTGGTGAGTTTTTTGAAATCGTCTGCAACATACTCATCATTGGCGTAATGCCTACTCCACCACTGATTAAAGTGACAGGTTGTGAGCTRTCGACGTTTAAATAGAAATCCCCCGCCGGAGCACTTACTTCAATTTGATCTCCGATTTCAACAGTGTTGTGCAGGTAACAAGATACTTTACCATTTGGATTCATTTCACTTTCCTTTTTCACGGAAATACGGAATGTTTCATTCCCTGGTGCTTGTGACAGACTGTATTGACGATTAAACATATATGTTTCACCCGGAATGGATAAACGCACCGTAATGTATTGACCAGGTTGGTACGTAGTGACAGCTGAACCGTCAGCCGGTTTTAAATAGAAGGAAGTAATAATATCGCTTTCTTTTACTTTATCTACGATGACAAAATCTTTGAACTCATTCCAACCATTGGATTGTGTAGCCGCTTCTACATACATTTCATTTTCGACTTGAATGAATACATCTGCAATAACGCCGTAAGCTTCTCCCCAAGCATTAATGATGTCGTCAGTCGCTGCATCACCCAACACTTCTTTAATTGCACCTAATAGATGTGCTCCTACAATCGGATAGTGTTCCGCTTTTACACCTAGTGAACGGTGTTTATGTGCAATTTGTTTGACTGCCGGAAGAAGGACAGCTAAATTGTCGATATGTTGTGCCGCTGCATAAACAGTATTGGCAAGAGCTGTTTGTTGGCGTCCTTGTTTTTGATTGGCATGATTAAATATGTTCAGCAACTCTGGATGTGCAGAGAATAAATTTTTGTAAAAAACAGTGGTAATATTCTGACCGTGCTCAGCTAGAACTGGGACAGTTGATTTTACGATAGCGATTGTTTGAGAAGATAACATGTTTGTTTCCTACCCTTCATCATTTGATACTTTCACCATACGCCTGCCTGTTTCTTAAAGCAATATATAAAATACATCTTTAATATTTCAGACACATTTCTTTCACGGAAAAGACATAATAGCTATAATGATGTAGGAAGAAAGAGCGGTGAAATAATGCGAATGACAATGTATACCGATTTTTCCCTCCGCGTCTTGATGTATGTGGGGGCGAAAGGAAAATCGGAACTATCGACCATACAGGAAATTTCAACTGCCTATGGAATATCAAAAAATCATTTAATGAAAGTCACATATGAGTTAGGAAAACACGGATATATAGAAACAATCCGGGGGCGGGGAGGCGGAATACGTCTGGCTCTCCATCCTGAATCCATAAATATTGGAAAAGTCGTAAGAAAAWCAGAAGACGATTTTTATTTAGTAGAATGTTTCAACTGTGCAACAAACCAATGTATCATCACCCCCGTTTGCAAATTGAGAAGAGTATTGCGTGAAGCAATGGTGGCGTACCTAGCTGTTTTGGATGGCTACACCTTGCAAGATTTACTAGTCAATAAAGAAGAGATTGGAGCCATTTTGTTTACGAAATAGGTATGATAAAATAAAAAACGTGAAGTTTGAATTATTGGAGGATACACATGGAAAAGGTATATGTACTAGGACATAAAAACCCAGATACAGATTCAATTTGCTCGGCGATCGTTTACGCTCATTTGAAGCGTGAATTAGGCATGGACGCAGTAGCGGTCCGTCTTGGCGATGTACAAAATGAAACTGCATTTGCTTTGGACAAGTTTGGTTTTGAAGCACCGCTTTTAATTGAGAAAGCATCACCAGATGTAAAACAAGTCATTTTAGTCGATCATAACGAAAAACAACAAAGTGTAGATGATATTGATGATGTTCAAGTAATCGAAGTTGTTGATCATCACCGTATTGCGAACTTTGAAACAGCAGACCCATTGTATTTCCGTGCAGAACCGGTTGGATGTACAGCTACGATTTTAAATAAACTGTTTAAAGAAAATGGTGTGGAAATTCCACCAAACATTGCGGGCATGATGCTATCAGCAATCATTTCAGATTCATTGCTATTTAAATCACCAACTTGTACCGTTCAAGATATTGCGGCAGCAAAAGAACTTGAAGTACTTGCAGGCGTAAATGCAGAAGAGTACGGTTTGGCGATGTTGAAGGCTGGAGCAGATTTAAGCGACAAGACACTTGAAGATTTACTTACACTCGATGCAAAAGAATTCGGTATGGGTAAATACAAAGTAGAAATCGCACAAGTAAATGCAGTTGATGTCAATGATGTAATGAGCCGCCAAGCAGAATTGGAAGATTTAATTTACCGTAAAATTGCTGAAAAAGAACTTAACTTGTTCTTCTTCGTTGTCACAGATATTTTAAACAACGATTCAGTTGCCTTGGCTTTAGGAGCACAAGCTGAAAAAGCAGAAAAAGCTTTTGGCGTTCCCTTCATCAATAACGTTGCTCTATTAAAAGGTGTTGTATCACGTAAAAAACAAGTTGTTCCTGTATTAACAGAAGCATTAAGTGAATAAGAAAAGTATAAAAGCCGATTCCTTAAGGGAATCGGCTTTTAAATTGCGAGAAAGATAAATGGTTGTTCAGTCTGACTCTTGGGCAAGAACGTCAGAAAACTATCCATGCGTTGACTCTGTAGTCATACTAAAGTTCCAGAAGATGACGTAAATATCGATTCGGTTCTTTCAGGAAATCTGCTGTCAAACGAACATGCTCCACTTCATTAAAAGTTGTGGGTGTCAGTTCATTTTCGTTAATTTCGAGTATTGTGGCCCCTGGATACGCCATGACAATTGGAGAATGTGTTGAAATAAGGAACTGGGCACCATCTTTCACCATGTCATGTAATAAGGCTAGGAATGTAAGTTGTTTATTTGGCGATAAAGGTGCTTCAGGCTCATCCAAAATATAAAAGCCATTAGGTTTGAATCTTGCTTGGAACAAATCAAGAAAACTTTCTCCGTGCGACCTTTTATCCAGACCCTGACCATATAAGTGGCGAAGCTCAGAATATGTACGTGCGTAGGGCAATACTTCAAGGCTATGAGGATTCCGTTTTTTAATTTCTTGGATGGCAATTCGCGCTTCTTCCCGCATATTGGCGAGCTCTCTTGTATAGGTAATGAAATCGGATGCCCTGAAGAAAAAACCATTGCGGGTTCGTACGGACCAAATCAATTTGAGCTCATCAGCCAGTTCATAAGCGTGTGAAAACGACTTATCTTGCTCCATATATTCACCGCTAATCAGGATGCTATCACTTGCTGCCGCAATACCTTCAAGCAACGTTGTTTTCCCGGAGCCGTTATCACCTGCAAGTATGGTAACGGGATGGGTGAACTTGAGGGATTCAAATGCCTCGATAAGAGGAAGGTTGAATGGGTATTGATCTTGTACCGTACGACGTTTTCGAACAATTTCCCGTAAAATCATGGTCAAAAACACTCCTTTAAGAAACACTTTAGCACATTAACAAAAAGAACCGCACCATAAGTTCGGGCGAGCAGAAAAATTGCAGTGCCTATCCAAACGCACTACAATAACCATGAGGTGAATGGAATGAAAATTGAAGTATGGTCGGACTATGTATGTCCATTCTGTTATATAGGAAAGCGTCGGATGGAAGAAGCAATCGCTACTACCGGGTTGGCTCACAATATCGATGTTCAATTCAAAGCGTATGAACTGGATCCAAATTCGCCAGCGATCTCGGACAAGTCGACATATGAAATGCTTGCCGAGAAGTATCAGACGACTCCTGAAGCGGCGAAACAAATGACAGCTTCGGTTAGTCAACAAGCACAAACGGTAGGCTTGACATATGATTTTGATCGTATTAATGAAGCCAATACGTTCGATGCTCATCGTTTGGCGAAATGGGCGGAGGCACAAGGCAAACCGGCTGAAGTAAGCGAACGTTTGCTTAAAGCATACTTCATTGAAGCACAAGAAATCGGCCGACATGAAGTACTGTTAAATTTAGCAGAGGAGATCGGCTTAGATCGTAAGCAAGCTGCTGAAATATTATCCTCGAATGCATACGAGGCTGAAGTGAATCAAGATATCCAGGAAGGTATGTCCCTTGGTGTGCAAGGCGTGCCGTTTTTCGTCATCAACCGAAAATATGCAATTTCCGGAGCTCAACCTACTGAAGCATTTGCCGAAGCGTTAAGAAAAGTAGCAGAAGAAGAAGGTATTTCTACCAAGCTTCAACAATTGGGACAAGACAATGTGGGCATATGCAAAGATGACAATTGTGAAATCTGAAAAATGGAGAGCAGAGTTTTTGACTTCTCTAATGCTCTCCTTTAAAATTGCATCATATCTCGAATTAAAGATAAATAATTTTAAGATATATAACTTTCTAATAAAAGGAGATCTTCCATATGAATGTTTTAGTAGTAAAAGCAAATAACCGTCCTTCTACAGAAGGCGTTTCAAGTAAAATGCACGATGTATTTTTAAATGAAGTGACTAATGCAAAAGAATTGAACATCAACACATTTGATGTATTTAAGGAAGATATGCCTTATTTCGGTCAGGATTTCTTTGATGCGATGGCAAAATCAGCTCAAGCTGAACCGTTGAACGATCTTGAACAACGTATTTTGACTGCAGCAAATAAAGCAATGGATGCTTTTTTGGATGCGGATGTTGTGGTATTCGCATTCCCACTATGGAATAAAACGATTCCAGCTCCATTACAAACGTTCATTGATTACATTTACCGTGCGGGTGTAACATTCAGCTTTAGTGAAAATGGACCAGTTGGTTTAGTACCGCATAAAAAAGTCATTATTTTAAATGCACGTGGTGGTGTTTACTCGACACCAGAAATGGCACCATCTGAAATGAGCGTCAACTATGTGCGTATGATCATGAATTTCTTCGGTATTACTAATATTGAAGAAGTCATTATTGAAGGGCACAATCAATATCCAGACCGTGCAGAACAAATTATTGCAGATGGAATGGCTGAAGTGAAAGCTGTGGCAACTCGTTTGGCGACAGTAACAGTTTAACATGCAAAAAGGATTGGGCACATTGTGTCCAATCCTTTTCTTTTTACTCTTCTTTTTTCTTTCGCTCAAACCCTTTAAACCGCGATCCTTGAAAAGTGAGCATCCCCAAGTCTTCTTCGGCTAGTAACCCAAACTGGGAGCCATCAACGCCCAGTTCCATTCGATCTCCACTTTGTACTTGAAACGTCACGTAATACCACGTGCTTGCAGACGAATCTCCATGACCGCCGGAAGTTTCAGTGCGTTTCGTTACGACTTCAGCTGGTACGGTCAATACAGGTGATTGATTGTTTTTCGACCATTGAGATATTCCTTTGATTATGACAAAAATAAAAGTCCCGATTACTAAAGTGAAAATGAGAATGAAAAATGTAAAGAAAATGCCTGTTCCGAKTCCAGAAAACATAAATGAATCCATAATTTACAAACCCCCTGTAGTAAATGATACGTATTACGAGTAAAATAGTTTCAATATTACAAAGAGGGTGACAACCATGATTCGCTATCCAAATGCTCTTCAACCAGGACAGACTATAGGATTCACTGCTCCTTCCTCCGGCGTTGAAGAAATACTTCACCACTTGATTCATCAGAGCCAGAAACAGTTTGAAAATCGAGGCTATAATATAGAAATCGGAGAAACGGTGTGGACACAGCATAAAGCCGCTTCAGCAACGAAAGAAAAGCGAGCGAAAGAACTGAATGCGATGCTTCAAAACAAAGATATCCACGCAATTATCCCTCCATGGGGAGGGGAAATCCTACAGGAGATTTTGCCGCTTATTGAGTGGGAGCAAGCACAACCAAAATGGATTCTTGGCTATTCGGATACAAGTACTCTGTAGTTCGCATTGACATTGAAAACGGGTATTGCAACCGCACACGGAACGAACTTCGTCGACGTGAGAAGTGACGAATGGGATCCAACTACGAGTAGATTTTTGGATGTCCTATCTGCTGAAGAAGGAGCAATCATCCATCAAGCTTCTTCTCTCAACTATCAATCTGAATGGTCTCATGATAGACAACCAAAACCGTACGTTTTTAATCTTGATACTGAGACGAAGTGGGAAACAGTTTACAATCGGCCGGTAGAAATGAAAGGCCGCCTTCTCGGTGGTTGCATGGATACCATTCGCCATTTAATCGGTACACCTTACGGAGACGTGAAAACGTTCCAGCAAACATACTTGGCAAATGAACCAATCGTGTGGTTCCTTGAGAACTGTGATATGTCCGCAACAGATTTCCACCGTACGCTAATGCAAATGCAGCAAACGGATTGGTTTGATTATGCATCCGGAATCGTTTTTGGACGCACACCAGCAGGTCAGGAGGTTGGGGGATTCACCACGCTTGATGCAATGGAAAGGTTGGCAGAATCGACAAACTTACCTATTATCTATAATGCTGATATCGGTCATGYGCCGCCGCAGATGACTTTCGTCAATGGAGCGTATGCAGTGATTAAAGCTTCAGACGGTAAAGGTGAAGTGACCATGACATTGAAAAAATAACAAAAAGCTGTTCTTCCCTGAAATAGAGAAGAACAGCTTTTCTTATGATAATCCTTGGCCTAGTATGAAACTCCACCGGCAATAGCTTGCAGAATAAAGACACCAAATAACAAGGTAATTAAACGCCAATCGAAAATAGCTGTAGTAAGAGAGTCGACTAAGTTTTTTGTAACTAAGGGAATGACTAATCCGGTTATCGTTTCAGCCAAGGCCAAAATAACCGCGAAAATAGTTATGCCTATAGGCCATTTGAGTGAACGAATCAATTGGAAAAATTGTGTGGATGATGAACTTTCAATCTTCAAAGTGTATGTCGTCCCTTCGTATCATTAAAATTAGTTAGTAATACCCAATTTTAATACTAATCTATCAGAGAAACATTGACTATCTTCCGACATTAATCGACAATAATGTAGGAGATGAATATTGCATACATTTGGAATTTATATACAACATTTGGGAAACGAATGGATTGGGATAGATATGGGAGGTGACAATGTGTCAAATAGACAAGTACAAGCTTATTTTTTGTTGGTTATCATTTTATTGACAGTTGTTACCTTAACTATTTTTAATTATAAATCTTCAAAAGAGTTTGTCCAAGAAACTGTAAAAAAAGAAAATCGTTTATTACTTGATAACTTTACAGATGAAACAAATAAGTTCTCAAATGAACGTGTAGCCGAGCTTGAGTTGATAGCTGATTACATAGCGTTACTTAAAACAGAAGAAGACATCGTTCAGTTTCTGAAGAATCAGCGTGAAAAAATGCCGTTTTTTTCTTCACTAGGTTTCATAACTCCTGAAGGGGAAGTGTTGGCGGGAGATGGTTCTCGTTTTAAAGTGAATCAACAAGAATCTTTTGATCGTGCTTTGCAGGGGGAGCTGGTCTTTAGTGAATTATTTCCTTACTATCAAGATTCCACACAGTTGGTAAGTGCAGTCCGAATTCCTGTATTCCAAGACGGCAATATCATTGGCGTACTCTCTGGAGTATTCAATATGGGCAATCTAGTTGGTGCGATCGCATCAGATTCAAACTTACCGGGGACATTATTTTTATTTAGAGAGAATCAAGTGATTTTCTCTAATTCCAATCATGATTTTGAAACAGCTGTACCTAATGGATCTCAAGTCCTGTCCCAAATCAACGCAACGGGACAAGGGACCATCATAATAGACGAGAATAAAGCACATTATGTTATGTATCAGCATACTAGTGGCGGTTGGACATTTGTAGTTGACTCCTATAAAGAGAAGACTGTTCAGCAAATTTCGTCCATTTTTTGGCGTAATACGATGATTGTAGTATTAGCAATTATCTTTCTTTGTAGCATTCTCTATTATTTGAAACGTAATGAACAACGTGAAGAAAACATGTTGAAACGTGATTTATTAACGAATTTGCCAAATCGGGTAGTGTTAGAAGAACGTTTAAAAAAAGGATTGAACCCACAGAATTTTAAAAGGTTCACCTTGTACTTTATCAATTTAGATCGATTTAAAGATATAAATGAACGAAATGGCTATCAGTTGGGTGATAGAGTGCTATTTGAGACAAGTCGAAAAATCCAGGCATTTGCCGGCAAGAATGAGTTGTACAGAGTTGGCGGAGACGAATTTGTTCTGCTTGTACCCGCTCATTCGGAAGAAGAATTACGAACCAGGGGACTTGAACTAGTAAAATTAATGGAAGTGCCCATCGAATTATCTTCAACGGAAAGTATGTGGGTAACATTCAGTGTCGGGATTCGTAAGTCTCAATTAGGTGACTGGCCAGATCTAATGATGCAAGATTCAACATTTGCAGTACAAGAAGCAAAAAAACAAGGCGGAAACCGTTTTGTCTTCTTCTCTCAGGAACTTGCCAATCAAAATGAGCGTGTTCGTTTGATTGCTAACAATGTGGTTCATGCGTTAGCCAACAATGAATTTTTCATGGTCTATCAGCCGGTTTATGATTTATCTACGAAAAACATAACGAGCTATGAAGCTTTGTTGAGGTGGAAGTCTCCAACTATTGGACAAGTGTCCCCTGTGGAATTCATTCCTTTATTGGAAGAAAGCGATTTGATTATTCCTGTAGGAAAATGGATTTTGCGCCAAGTGACGGCACAACTGAATCGTTGGGAAGCGGAAGGACACGAAGATTTTCAAGTGGCTGTCAATATCTCCGTCAGGCAAATGATGCATCCCGATTTTTTACATGATGTAAAATCCATTATTCACGAAGCTAACATATCTGCACAGCGATTAATTTTTGAAATTACGGAAACCGTGGCAGTACAAAATAGTGAACTAGCCAATCAAATTTTGACCGAGTTAAACAATTTAGGTGTCAAAACAGCACTGGATGATTTTGGAACCGGCTATTCTTCTTTATCAATATTAAAAATCTTACCTATCCAACAACTAAAAGTAGACCGATCCTTTATCGTGAAAATGGAACTAGAAGAAGACAAATCACTGGTGATTTTACAAGGGATTTTGGACATTGCTCGAAATCTTGGGATGACTACCGTTATGGAGGGTGTAGAAACACTCGAACAGCTCGATTTATTGAAAAATATGGGTGCTCAAAAAATCCAAGGTTTTCTAATCAGCCAAGCCGTAGTGGCGGAGCTTGCAATTGAATTGCGAAAACAAACATGGCTGCATTAAAAAAGGAACTTCTCTCGAATGAAGAGAAGTTCCTTTTGCATTCTTTTGAATTAGAATTTTTCTACGTTATCTCATGTCTAGTTCCAAGCGCAAACTCGCACAAAGAAGGCTTTCAAATCAACCTTCCAGAGCCGGCGTCGAGTTAGAGTGGTGCTTTTCATCTTCAATTAAGCAGGATTTGCTTCAAGTTCTACAGTGATTTTAATGTCTTTTCCTACTAATACACCGCCAGTTTCAAGCGCTTGGTTCCATGTCAAACCAAAATCTTCACGGTTGATTTTCGTTTCAGCTGTGAATCCAACYACTTCTTGGCCCCATGGGTTTGTGCCTTTACCCTCGTATTCAGCTTCAAAGACAACCGGTTTCGTGATGTCTTTAATCGTTAAATCTCCAGCAATTTCATATTCGTCGCCATTTTTCGAGATATTGTTAGCCACAAATTTGATTTCCGGAAACTCTTCAGCATTGAAAAAATCACCTGAACGAAGGTGATTGTCACGATCTTCGTTACCTGTATTAATACTTGCCACATTGATATTGAATGCAATATTTGCATTAGTTAAATCTGCTTCATTCGCTACTACAGTTGCACCGAAATCACCGAAATTTCCACGTACTTTTGATACCATCATATGTTTTACAGAAAATCCAATACTTGAGTGAGCTGCGTCGACATTCCAATTTTTCATTTTTTATTCCTCCATGTTGTTTTTTGTTTTCTATAAACTACTATATGCAGGTGATATCTCGATGTCAATAGTTCTTAATTAAAATATCTCGAATTAAAGATAATTATTTTTTTTAATAAACGACAATATTTATCCCTCTAAAATCAAGTTGTTAAAAGTAACCTGCTATTAAAAGGTAATTAAATTACTGTATGGTTTACGTGGGTTTTTATTTACGTTATAATGACTAACTATAGAGGTGATTTCAATGAAAGAAACTACATTATGCCCACGTTTATCAAAAGCGATGGAACTCATCGGGAAAAGATGGACTGGCTTGATTTTATATCAATTATTAGAAGGTCCTCAGCGATTCAACGAAATTGAATCAGCTTTGCCGGTTAGCGGACGTCTTCTTTCCGAACGCTTGAAAGAACTTGAAAAAGAAGGATTAGTTAAGAGACATGTTTTTGCCGAAGTACCTGTGAAAGTTGAATATTCTTTGACAGATAAAGGAAAAGGGCTGAAAGATGCAATTGCCAACATCGAACAGTGGTCAAAAGTATGGTTATCTTAAAATTACTTGTCAAATAGATCGCCAATACGCATACTATGTAATGGAAAGAGTTAAGGGAAAGGATTTGGCTTTTCATGACTAAACAGCGTTGGTTTGACGATTTAACAGAAAAAATTTCACACGAATGTGTAAAAATAGATGAACCACTTTACTTGCACACGATGACAAAAATGGGTGGCCGGGCCGATTTATTTGTATCTCCGACTACCGAAGAAGAAGCAATTTTTGTTGTGTCATATTCCCATCAACAACAGATACCCATGCTTTTGCTAGGGAATGGATCCAATATGGTGGTCCGAGATGGTGGAGTACGTGGAATTGTCTTGAATTTGTCTAAGTTAAATGAAATAAAAATTGATGGTACGCGTGTATATGCTCAAAGCGGTGCTGATATCATTGATGTATCTAAAGCGGCAGCAAAAGAAACCTTATCAGGTCTCGAATTTGCGTGTGGTATCCCAGGTTCAGTCGGTGGTGCAATGGCCATGAATGCGGGCGCATACGGTGGAGAGATAAAAGATGTTATTTTCCAGTGTACTGTATTGACTCATGAAGGGGAAAAGCTGGTCTTATCGAAAGATGAGCTTGAGTTGGATTATCGCATGAGTGTGATTACGAAAAAAGGCTATTATGTATTATCTGCAGAATTTGACTTAGTTAGTGGAGATCAACTGACCATTGATGCGAAAATAGCGGATTTGACACATTTACGTGAATCTAAACAACCTTTGGAATATCCTTCAGCAGGAAGTGTGTTTAAACGTCCTCCAGGTTATTTCGCTGGGAAACTTATTCAGGATTGCGAGTTGCAAGGCAAAGGATTTGGTGGAGCTGAAGTGTCGACGAAACATGCAGGCTTTATTGTAAATAAAAACAATGCCACTGCTACTGACTATATCCAAACAATTGAAATGGTCAAAGAGAAAGTAAAAGAACAATTCGGTATCGAATTAGATCTTGAAGTGAAAATTGTAGGCGAAAATGAATAAATGAAGAAGCCTCTAATTCCATTGGGATTAGAGGCTTCTTTCATTCCGTTAAACTAAAGAGACAATCTGTGCGAAGAATTATTGAAATACTACAAGTGGAATGGACTGTGACAGGTCATGTCCACTTGTTTTTATTTGAAAGGACTTTTTTGGTCTCAGTCGAAATAATATAGTAAGAAAGTATCAGGGGGAGAAAGAAGTGAAGAGGAAGAGAAAGATAGGAAAGTGGATTGCTTGGATTGTCGGCGGCATAGCACTGATTCTTTTAGCCGTAGTCATTTTTTTGAATGCCTACCTCAGTAAATCTGAACCGCAAATTGAAGGGAACATGGCAGTGGATGTACTGGACAAGGAAGTRACGGTTACCCGTGATGAACAAGGGGTACCTCATATCAGCGCGAAAAGTGATGCGGATTTATATCGGGCCCAAGGATTCGTGCAAGCACAGGATCGCATGTTTCAAATGGATTTAGCGCGACGGCAAGCTAGCGGTCGTTTATCCGAAGTGGTGGGTGCAACAGCGGTAACAACAGACCAGTTCTTCCGTACGTTCAGTTTGAGAGAAGCTGCAAAAGATTCTTGGGCTGGATATGACGAAGACGCAAAGCAAGTGCTCTCTTGGTATGCAGAGGGCGTGAATGCGTACATGGAACAGGCGAGCGAGCAAGGCAAACTGTCATTTGAGTTTAAATTACTGGGATATGAGCCTGAGTCTTGGACAGAAGTAGATTCTTTAACAATCGGAAAATTCATGGCGTATGATCTTGGCGGAAATTGGTCGAGTTTAGCTGTTCGCCACTGGGCACTGGGGAACTATCCTGAAGATAAAGCTCGTGAGTTATTCATTACATATCCAGAAGATAAACCGGCGATTATTGCAGCAAATTTAGAGAACCAAGTAACAGTTGCAGGTCAATTTGACCCTACTGTTATTCCTAACGAATTCAATGGTAGCAATAACTGGGTGGTTTCCGGTGATAAAACAAAGTCGGGCCTTCCATTGCTTGCGGACGATCCGCATTTAGGATTAAGCACGCCGTCCATTTGGTATCAGATGCATCTCCAGTCACCAGAGCAAAATGTAAGCGGTGTCATCTTTGCGGGAATACCAGGCATTAWTTTGGGACATAACGACGAAATCGCTTGGGGTGTAACGAACGTTGGCCCTGACGTTCAAGATCTTTATATCGAAACACCAAATCCTGAGAACCCAACACAATTCAAATATGAAGGAAAATGGGAACAGGCTGAAGTTCGTAACGAACCGATTAAAGTGAAAGATGGTGAAACGGTTGACTTCGAAGTTGTCGTTACCCGCCATGGCCCAATTGTTTCAAAT
>NZ_JBFUJC010000040.1:0-14878 GCF_056401595.1 Paenisporosarcina sp. P4_E4_2
CACCTGCAATGGTGAAGATATAGTCCAGACTACAAACAATGTTCATTGGTAGCGAAAGCTATAGTGGTAAGCTAAGGCGTCGGTCGGGGGTTCGAATCCCTCCTGGGACGTAAGAATTATGGCGGTAAACGCCGGTATATCTACCTTTTGACGAACTTAGGGGAACGAACGGGGAAACGAACTTTGTTGAATATCCCTTATTCTAACCCTACTGAAAAGGTAGACCGAAATTATCTTCTAATCTAATTGATTAGGGGATTTTTTTTATGACAAAAAGAACAGGTTTGTTTGATATTAATGCTGATTTTGATGTGAAGCGGTTAATAGAAGGAGATCAAAAATCACAGCAAAAAGAAATGACAATTGAAAAAGCATTAACTACAATCACGAAGCAAATGCAAGTTAGTGGATTCAGACAAAGAACTATTAAAGACTATAATCTACACATGAATCATCTTTGTAAAATTACGAATGTGACCTACCTTCATGAAATATCATCTGAATTGATTTATCTTTGGCTTGATTCAATGAAAGTGTCTAATCAGACAAAACTAATTCGCCTAAAATGTTTGAAGGCAATCCTCTCAAAATGCTTTGACAATGGTTGGGTTAAACAAAGATTTTGGAAGTCGATAAATATCAAAGTTGATAAAAATGTCAAGAAGGGTGCTACGAGCAACGAAATTCAAATCTTACTATCTTTGTTAGACTTAAACTCTTTTATCGGTTTACGGGACGCTGTAGCGATTATAACGCTATACAAAACGGGAATAAGAATAAACACACTGGGACAACTTGAGGAGCGTCATATTGATTTTGAAAATATGATGTTAAATCTGGACGGTGCAATATTAAAAAATCATAAAATGCTTCAACTTCCAATAGACAATCAAATGGCTCAATTATTTCGTGTGTTAATCGATCAAAATAAGAAAATAAGAAGCAGTTACAACCAACGAAACAAATTTGTATTCTTATCTCAAAAAGGAACATCTCTAAACACTAAATCAACCAATAACGCTATCTCAAAGCGTTTACATAAATACAGTAAAGAATATAACCTTGTTAATATTAATCCTCATGCTATCAGAAGAGGATATGCAAAAGACCTTCTAAACAAAGGGGCTAACCTTGCATTAATTTCTAAAGCATTAGGTCATTCGAATTTGGCGGTCACCACTCAATACTTAGACTTAGATGAAGAAGAGGTTGTTACTAATTTACGAAAGTTTATGTGAGGCTCAGGCAATTTTAAAACCCATCAAAAGATGCTGAGTGATCAAAGAATTAACACTACACTTGTTTACGCACATGTGTTGCCCGAAACAATTAAAGAACATGGGCAGTTTAATCCACTAAAGATGATAAATGAATCAACAACCATATAAACTAAAAGAAAACTATGAGAATAGAATCCTTTTTTCTTCCATTATAATAATGAAAGTGGTGTTTCTAATAATTTCAAATGCAGTAATGGAAAAGTACAATATACAAACAGTATGGTCAAGCTTGAAAAAGGAAGATAGCATTGCAATAGGCTATATTCGTGCATATTTAGGTGAATGTAGAGATGGAAAGTGGGTAGTGGTAATCACGGATTCAACTTGGGAGGAATCAGAAGTTCTAGTAGTGAACAATAGAGTTACTGCAACGAAGCGGATACGAGATCGAGGTTTCTGGACAAGGATGAGAAAGGTTTTTCCAACTAAGCATTAAGTCAAAAGTAATTCTAATTTGTAAGCTTGAAATTTTTCGGATAGAAAAACAAGACGATCGTGAGATCACTTACATAATGTAATAAAGGAAATCAAGAGTAAGGTGTAGAATATCGTTGGTGTAGAAAATATTTACACAATATCCAATAGGGAGTGGTTTGGGATGGTTAATTTAGAGTTGGTTCAGAATTATGTTGTCAATAATGAGAATAAAACGATTAAAGAAGTAGTCGAAAAGAAACATGCAGGATTTGAAAATGGTTGGGAAGTAAAAGGCGACATGGTTGAATTTTGGTTTAGTCCAACTGTTAAGTTAGAGAATAGCCCATTGACTGCACCAGCAAAATACAAGTGGGAAGTTAGAGACACGAAAATAACTCCTATCAATGGGAAGGCTATTGAATTGACACCTGAGCTGGATGAAAGATTAATTGAGTTTCAAAAGCGAAGAGATTCTATTTCCAAAGAAGAGTTAGAAATTTATGATTTAATTTCGAAGTTATATGGTGAAGAGGAAGATGATAATGAATATCAAATTACTTTCGGTAAAGTCGCCAAACAATATGAGATGACTCCTAAAGAAGTAGAGGAACTTTATTTTAAAGTTAATGAAAAACTTGGTGTAATTTAATTTRATATTCAACTGAGCATCCAAGAAATTGGGTGCTTTTTATTTGGATAAGATTTGAGGAATATAAAGTGAAATGAATTGATGAATAAAAATTGGTTGAGGGTATGAACTTTCTAGACCTTTTATGAGTGTTTGAGACTAAGGGCTAGTTGAAATCCCTCGGTTTTTGATGAGCCAGTTGATGGGGGTAGGAGGGGACTGGGGAAAGGTCGATATTCAAATTGGCAAGAGATAATAATGACATAGTAATAAAAGAACTGCCCAACCCTTTTTGAATGTGGTTGGGTTATTCCTTTATATTGAAATGATATTGAAATGATTTTTTAGTCCGTTTTTTGGTTTTTTGAATAAAAACATATTAAAATTGCAATACATTTGTTTAGACTGAATATTCAGTTTTTATTTATTTGAATTTGTAGTATAGTAATTAACGGGTCAATAATTGTAAGAAAGATCAGAATAACTAAAATCAGAATGTACTTGTTTTGATACTTGTGGACTTGTCCCAAATGCGAACTAGAGTATGTATATAGAAATCAACATGTGTACTTCAATCGAGTGAAAGGTACTGTCGAATCAAGTGGCGCAACTGTGTCACTTGGTGTACAAAGCAAAAGGGGATAACATAATGACATTTTCGGTAATGGCAACAAATGAAGTAAATAATCAAAGTCTACTAAAAAAGCAATATAATACAAAAAACACAATAGCTGAAAAATTGCTGCGGTTGTTGAAACAACAACATTCTGTGCAATTACGTAGAGAGTTCATCAGTGCTGTGCATAATGAGGTAGGACTAGATTCGAAAATTTATAGGGTCAATGGAAAATTAATGGGTGGATTCTGGGGAGAGGTCTGTTGCGCATCTATAGAAGTGATAGATATAACAAACTCAATGAACAGAGAATTCCACATCCTCTTTTTATTTTGCGGAAATGGAGAAGGTTTGTATGTCAGCTTAAATCAAAACTGGCTCTACTACACATTTAAGTATCAAAGGGAAAAGGCTATGGATATGATGAAGTACAAGAGAAGCTTATTACAAGAGAAATTACCTATTCCATATAACTTGCAAGTATTGTCAATCATTCTAAAAGGACGAGAAAGGCGAGGAGGAGTTGCAAAGTACTTCGAAGAGGGACATATTTGCGGAACTTACTATGATGTAAGATCCTTTCCGTCATCGGAGAAGATTGTGGCAAACCTTTTGAGTTTAATCCACGTATACCAAAGTATTGATGAATTTAATATTAATAATAAAGAGGTGAATGATGGTCTTTTATTAGGAGAAAAAGGAATGTTTTTAGAGGATGATGAGAGTGAAGAAAGCTTTCAAAAAGAAATTCAACGGCTAGCAAGAGTAGTGGACGTAAATGAAAAAGAAATAGATAAAAAAATCCGTAGACGATTACCTTTTCGAACTAGTGAGGGGAAAGAATCGTTCCCAAGACGTTCTTCTGTCTCGGCAAAAGCATTGATAGGGGCAAGGTATAAATGTGTGATAAATGAATTTCATCAAACTTTTACATCAAAGGCAACACGGCAGCAATATGTAGAATCTCATCATATTGTCCCGATGTCGAAACAAGAACACTTCGAGTATGAATTAGATCAAACAGCAAATGTTGCAGCCCTATGCCCAAATTGCCATCGTCTTGTTCATTTGGGGACTGACATTGAGCGAGAAGAACTTTTACGTACAGTTTTCTTACAAAGACAAAATAGATTAAAAAAGATTGGTATTGAGATATCTTTTTCTCAGTTGAAACAAATGTATGATTGTAAATAGTTAATTCTATTAATCACGTTCGTTTCAACCTGCTTTGAGATTGGGTTTCTTCTTGGTATTACTGATATAAGAGTAAAGGTTGAATTAATTCCCCGACCAGTTGGTTAGCACGTTGATTCACACGAGAGGGGTATTTTTTCGATTCGATACGAAACACATTTAATCTACTTCTCCTCTTCTTCTTTCTTTTCTTCTATAAATAAATTCAAGGTAAATCAAGCTCAATATAAAATTTCCTCATAATAACAAATCGATCTTCCGCTAGAAGAAACCTCACCTTGTTACGAAGCCAGTTCCAAGTCCGAAAAACTAGCTTATTTTTTAAAAAAGTACTTGACACGAATTTTCGGTTTAACATGAAGAACCGTTAGCTTTTTATTGATGGTTCTTGCACAAATTTAGTAAATTTCCCAAGTGTATAATAATGTTATGCAACCTTCTCGATAGGAATTAAACGTTTGTCTACCTATGACCTACTACAAGGGAAAGTAAAAGCTAATCCAATATTTTGCAGGTTGCAGGTTCATGTAGACGATAGGTAATGCAGAAACCCCAAATCAAATTATAGAAAGCGAGGATAGAGTAGTAAAAATAGTGTGAGTGAGAGAGAGAGTCTGTTCACTACGCATATTAAATGTTAAAAAAATGCAGTAAATGCCAAGGAAATAAGAGTGTAGAAGAATTCAGTAAAGATAGTAGTAAAAAAGATGGTGTTACTAGTGCTTGTAGAGATTGTAACAATGAACGGGATAAAAAACGCAGGGAGAATGGTGGTGATTTTTCCAAGAATCAAAAGCAGGCAATCTTAAAGAAGTACAGTTCATTGTGTCAAATATGCAAGAGTACTAGTGAAGTGCAAGTTGACCATAAACTCGCACAGAATGTATGCAGACCAAATACAGCTAGTATTGAGGAAAATGCTTGGGTATTGTGTAAAGTGTGTAATATTTCAAAAGGAACTCGAATCCTAATAGAAGTAATTCGTTCGATACCAAATGAAGTTTTAGAACCAATGTTATTAAAGAAATTCGCTAATGCAATAGGTCAAGGGAAATTTGAAAAAGTACAAATTACAATCAGTGGAAAGCAGTTTACCGAAGTGAAATTCAAGTGAATGGTATTTATAGTAATAGATCCACTCTTCCCATAAGGTAGAGGATGTTTTACTTATTAGTTGATACAATTAAGGTTTGATTATGATGATATAGAGGGTGTGCAAAATTTACACTACCCTAGTGAAAAAATTACACTTAATGTAGTGCAAAAATTGTATAGAGGTAGTGCGAAATTTGCCCAATATAAGAGGAAGTATTAGAGGAATAAATAAGAGAAGTAAGTAAACAGGGTCGCTTACGCTCCTAGTCGCTTTGCTCCTCTCTATTCTATTTCTTTTTCTCTCTATTTCAAACAGGGGAATGAAGACTTTTGTGAGTAAGCATTATGACTTTTTTTATAAAAAAAAAAAGAGGTTATAGTGTATGAAAGAAAGCAAAATAGGGTTTATAAAGTTTAATACAAATTTAATGAGTGATTTTGAGTTAAAGGTTGGAGARACGCTTGTATATGGTGCGTTGGTATCGTTTAGAAATATGAGTATTCAATCCAATACAAAAGATGAACAAGGTCAAGTATACGCATATCCTCCTATCTCAAGTATTGCAAATATTACAGGACAATCAGAAAGAAGCGTTAAGAGTCATATTCAAGTTTTAGAACAAAAAGGATTAATGACGGTTAAAAGATCGTACAAAAAAGGCGGCAAAGAGAAAAATGTAAATTGTTACTATCTTAACACTGAGGTGTTGGAGGTCTATTTCACTGCTGATTCGTCTAGTTCGGTTAAGGTTGCTAAGCCAATAAAAGCGAATTCAAAAGAAACACCTAAAGAGTCGAGACAAAAAGTGTTCATTTCTGATGCCAATATCCAAAAATGGTTCACTAATTACCAAGGAGAACAGAATAATAACTCTGCAAAGAAGCTTAACCAATTGGCTGAGGACTATGGATCAGAAACAGTTGTAAAAGCTATTCATAATGCAATGAATGGTGTAAATATCGACACTCTACCTCAAGGTTCAACAGGTCTTATTCTAAGCAGATTGAATCAGAAAAACCTAGAAGATGCAAAGCTCCAATTAAAGAATGAGAAAAAAAGTCAAGAGAGATTTATGAATGAACCGAGAACCCCATCTTTTGACTATGTTGAAGAATTGAAACGTAAAGAAAATAAACAGACTCATGGAATTCTCGATGATATTAATGCACTATTCGGAGTGTCATTATAAAAAGTAAGTGTAATTAGGGATAACTCAGATTTGGGTTATCCTTTTCTATATTAGAGCGGATAAATAAACATAGATCGGAATACAAGACAGTGATACTAAACTTCTATTCGAATTAACTTCTCTCTGGAGTTTGGTCTAGAAGCCACTTTATTCCGAGGTCTGGATATGAATTGTCTTCAACCAACACTTTGTTCCATGATGAGATAACCCCCAATTAGTACTTCGAAATTTATACCACCTTAACTCACAAATTCCTTGTTAATTCACCGATACAAGAAGGATATTTATCACGTTTCTACTGTGTAAAACAGCCTGTTTTCAAGGTGTTTTCTGCGAAATCTCGATTAGTTTTTTGCTGCCGAAATTGGGTAGGTACGAATATGCGATGGTAATAAATACCTTTAAGTTTATTGATTTCTGGATGGTTATAGTATAATTAGAATATTTAATCTTGCAGAAAATGGTGATGTCAATGTCAAGCAACTTTGCATTTTTCATAGGCAAATGGGATGTACTTGCTAACTTAGGAGAGACAGCGGAGAAAAATTTATATCATGATCCTCATACTACGATAATGAAGCTTCGTTTGTTTGGAGAAACATTGTCGAAGTTTATTCTTGCATCGGAAAATATTCAAGAATTATATGGAACTACACAAGTTGAACGTATTAACAAATTACTCCGTGAGGGCTTAGTTGATCCAGAGTTATTTGAAATATTTGAGACACTACGTCGCAAAGGAAATCAAGCGATGCATGAAGCGGATTTTGGAAGAATTGAAGAGGCTAAGGCAGTGTTGCATTTAGCATTTCGGTTATCCATTTGGTTCATGGAAGTATACGGTGATTGGAACTTCCAAGCACTTGAATATACAGAACCGCAACTACAAACCGAAATCGATACAACTAAGCTTCAACGAGACTATGAAGATAAAGTACAAAAACTTGAAGAGGAATTAGACTTAATTCGTAAGCAAGCAGAATCTGAACAACCAGATGTAAAGGAAGAGCGAAAGAAAATTTCGAAAAACTTTATGCGTAGTCAGCGATTAACAGAAGCTGAAACTCGAACCATCATTGATGAAAAATTAAGAGCAGTAGGTTGGGAAGCTGATACGCCGACTCTTAATCATCAGAAGAATGGGACTTTACCTGTAAAAAATCGAAACATGGCAATAGCAGAATGGAAGGTTAGTGGAGGTCGTGTTGATTACGCATTGTTTATTGGACTGCAGCTTGTTGGCTTAATTGAAGCAAAAGCAACACATAAAAACATTCCATCTGCACTAGATAGCCAGACGAAAGTATATGCGAAAAACGTTGTTCAAATAGAGAATGAGACACTTCATCCTTCAAGAGGCGAATATAAAACACCATTTTTATATGCAACAAATGGGAGACCATACCTAAAGCAACTACAAGAAGAGTCTGGTATTTGGTTTTGGGATGCTCGGAAACCTTTAAATCATGCACGTCCACTCGAAGGCTGGCATTCTCCTCAAGATTTGCAACTATTGCTTAGTCAAGATGACCGAGAAGCGAACAAAATTCTTGAGAATGAAGATATTACTAAATTCGGCTTACGTCATTATCAACAAAGTGCAGTACTTGAAGCAGAGAGAGCTTTGCAAGAAGGTAATCGAAAGATGCTGATTGCCATGGCAACAGGAACGGGGAAGACTCGTACCGCTATTGCTCTTATGTATCGTTTAATCAAGTCTAAAAAGTGTCGTCGAATTCTCTTTCTAGTTGACCGTAAGTCCTTAGGAAAACAGACTGAGGATGTGTTAAAAGACACAAAAATTGAAGGATACTCCTTCTCTGATATATATGACGTTAAATCCTTAGAAGATATGACACCTGAGATTGCCACCAAAGTGCAAATTGCTACAGTCCAAGGAATGGTGAAAAGACTGTTTTTTAATAATAATGGAAATCCCCCCAGCGTTGGACAATATGACTTCATTATTGTAGATGAAGCGCATCGTGGGTACACCATCGATCGTGAGATGTCTGATGAAGAACTGTTATTCAGTGATCAAGAAGATTATATAAGTCAATATCGTCGGGTTATCGATTATTTTGATGCATCATGTTTAGCACTTACAGCGACTCCAGCTCTTCATACGACTGAAATATTTGGAATGCCAATATTCAAGTACTCTTATAGCGAAGCGGTGTTAGATGGTTACTTAGTGGATCATGAACCCCCATATTTGTTCAAAACAGAACTAGCAGAAGCGGGAATTGCCTTTGAAAAAGATGATGAAGTTGAATATTATGATGTCGATAGTGGTGAAGTTCAACTTGAAAAGGTAGAGGATACTCTCCATTTTGATGTGGAGCAATTTAATAAACGGGTAATTACCGAATCGTTTAACCAAGTAGTGTTAAATAAACTCACTGAATACGTTGATCCAACAGGAAAAGAAAAAACCTTAATTTTTGCTGCAAGCAATGATCATGCTGATCTAGTTGTACGGTTATTGAAAAAGGCTTATAAAGATCGTGGTGATGAAGTCGAGGATGATGCAATTGTAAAAATTACTGGTTCAATATATAAGCCTCTGGATGCAATAAAACGATTCAAAAATGAACGGTTACCAAATGTAGTAGTTACTGTAGATTTATTGACCACTGGTATAGATGTTCCAACTATTACAAACATAGTTTTTTTAAGAAGAATTAAGTCTCGTATTCTATATGACCAAATGCTTGGGCGAGCAACTCGCCTTTGTCCTGAGATTGGTAAGACACACTTTAATATTTACGATGCTGTAGGTATCTATGATAAATTACAAAGTTATACCGATATGAAACCAGTAATAAAAAAACAAACTTACACTATTGGGGAGTTATTTGAATCACTGACCAATTCCACTGATGAAGATGAACTAACATTTTACCGAGACCAGCTAGTAGCCAAAATACAGAGAAGTAAACAAAAGTTGAAAGATGAAGGTAAACAAAAGTTTGAAGAATTGTCTAACGGTAAAAGTGTAGACGAATGGGCAAGAGATATCCATACCTATACTCCAAGTGATGCTAAAGAACATTCGATTTTGTTTGAATACATGGAAACGTACCAACCTAGCGGAGAGAGAAGATATATCTCCAATAAAGAAGATCGCATTACGGGTGTATTACGAGGATATGGAGAAGGAAATAGTCGTCCCGAAGACTACTTAAATGGATTTGTTCGTTTTATCCAAGAGAACATGAATGAAATTCCAGCGCTTCATATTGTATGTACACGACCTAAAGACTTAACACGTAAAGATTTGAGAGAACTCATTACCATCCTAGAAATTAAAGGTTATAAACAATCACATTTACAGACAGCATGGAAACAATCCAAAAATGAAGAGATAGCTGCAGATATTATTAGTTTTATTCGTCAAGCTGCAATCGGTGAAGTACTAGTAAGCCATGAATCACGCATTAAACATGCAATGCAGAAAGTTTATTCACTACATGAATGGACACCAAGGCAAAAGAAATGGTTGGAGCGTATTGAGAAACAGTTACTTCAAGTGCCTGTATTAGCACCGTTACCTAAAGATGCCTTTACAGAAGAACCTTTTCTAAGTAGTGGTGGTTATACCATGTTAAGACGTGAGTTTGGTGATCATATTGATAATATTGTTTATACGATAAATGATAATCTTTATGTTAGTTAATGAGCGCCTCTTTTGAGGTGCTTTTTACGTTATAATAAGTATATTCGTTTTAAATTAATCTAACGAAAAACTCTGCAGTTGAGTGTTGCTTTTTTCGATATCACGAAGAATTTTATGGAGGTAGAAAAATGAACAACCAAGAAATCGTACAAAAATTATGGAATTTATGTAACGTACTTCGTGATGATGGAATTTCATATCAAGAATATGTTACAGAGTTAACATACTTACTCTTCTTAAAGATGATGAAGGAACAAGAAACTGAAAATGTTCTACCTGAGAATTTCCGTTGGGATAACTTATTGGAACGAGAAGGTGTAGAGTTAAAGGTTTTCTACCAACGTTTGTTATTGGAACTAGGAAGTAGCGATGACGAAAAATTGAGATTAATCTACAGTGATTCTTCGACGAGTATTGCTGAACCAAAAAACCTAGAGAAAATCATTAAATCAATTGACGCCCTTGATTGGTACAATGCAAAAGAAGAGGGACTTGGAAACTTATATGAAGGTTTACTTGAGAAGAATGCAAGTGAAACAAAATCTGGAGCGGGACAATACTTTACACCTCGGGTACTAATAGATGTCATGGTGCAATTAATTGATCCGAAAATTGGTGAGCGTTGCGTTGATCCAGCGGCAGGAACATTTGGCTTTATGATATCAGCAGATCAGTACCTAAAAAGTCAAACTGATAACTATTTTGACTTAGATCCACAAGAAGCAGAGTTTCAAAAGAAAGAGGCTTTCACTGGGATGGAACTTGTTCAAGGAACACATCGACTTGCGTTGATGAATGCGTTGCTTCATAACTTGGAAGGACGCATTGAACATGGGGACTCAWTATCTAGCAACGGAAAATGGATGAAGAACTATGATGTCATTTTAACAAATCCCCCTTTTGGTACAAAAAAGGGTGGAGAAAGAGTTTCCCGTGATGATTTAACACATGATACCTCAAACAAGCAATTAAATTTCTTACAATTAATATATAACGCATTAAAGGATGATGGAAAAGCTCGTGCAGCGGTGGTTTTACCAGATAACGTTTTGTTTGAGAGTGGCGTTGGTGCGCAAATTCGTCGTGACTTGATGAACAAATGTAATTTACATACCATTTTACGCTTACCAACAGGAATTTTTTATGCTAAAGGTGTAAAAACAAATGTCTTATTCTTTAATAGAGGAATTACTGACCAAGATAATACAAAAGATGTCTGGGTGTATGACCTACGCACAAATATGTCTTCGTTCGGAAAGCGTAATCAATTAACTATGGCTCATTTTGAAAATTTCATGAAAGCTTATGTATCTGAAGACCGCTCTAAAGTGGAAGATGAACGCTGGAACAAGTTTACAAGAGAAGTAATTGAGAATAAGAATGATAGTTTAGATATCGGATTAATTGCAGATGAATCTTTATCTTCTCTCGAAAATTTACCAGATCCAATTGWATCAGTAGAAGATGCTATCGTAAAACTCCAGCGGGCGATGGATCTATTAAATGAAGTTGTTGAAGAACTTCGAGCAGTTGAAGAGGATGAGGTAAGTACACAATGAGTGAGAAAAAAAAATCTATTGAAGAATTAATAGTAGAATCTATAGTGCCAAAGGAAGAACAAAGATTTGAAGTTCCMGGAAATTGGGTATGGACATGGACGGGCGCAATTACTGAAGTGGTAGGTGGTGGTACACCAAAGTCTAAAGTCAAAGAATATTATGACCAAGGTTCTATTCGATGGGTAACACCTTCAGACCTTTCTGGATATAAGGACATATACATAAGTAGGGGAAAACGTAATATTACTGAGCTTGGTTTAGTTGAAAGTTCAACAAAAATATTACCGATTAACACTGTGCTACTCTCTTCCAGAGCGCCAATAGGCTATGTTGCAATCGMTTCTGAAAATCTATGTACAAATCAAGGGTTTAAAAGTTTTGTTCCAAGTAATGCCTATTATCCACAATATTTATACTGGTATTTAAAATTTTCAAAAGCATATTTAGAGTCTATTTCAAGTGGTAGTACATTTAAGGAGCTTTCAGGATCTAAGTCCAAAAAAATTCCTCTCCCGTTGCCTCCATTAGACGAACAAATAAGGATTGCAATGAAAGTGGAGGGGCTATTAAGTAAAATTGAAGAAGCAAAGGGCTTAATAAACAATTTTCCTGACATAATACAAAGTTTTAGAAGTGGGGTTATTTCGGCTGCTTGTAATGGCGATTTAACAACAGATTGGAGAACAAAGCAAGAGGATATTGAAAGTGCAATGGTTATATTGAAGAATTTATCAGAAAAGAAAATGGCTAATAAATCTGAAATGAAACGAAACAATTCTTTTAGATTAAATAATGAACTTCATCATCTCGAAAAATGGGCAGTAACTAAACTTGGTTTCATTTGTGAAATGCAGTTAGGTAAAATGCTATCACGTAAGGCTTATGGTGAGAATTTAACCATGCTACCATATTTGCGAAATGCAAATGTACAATGGGGGAGATTCGCATTAACTGACGTTCTTGAGATGGGGTTTGAAGAAAGTGAGATAGAAAAATACTTACTAAAGAAAGGAGATTTGTTAGTTTGTGAAGGTGGAATCGTAGGTCGTACTGCAATTTGGGAAGATGAAATTCAAAGATGTATGTATCAAAAGGCATTACATCGGTTAAGATGTGATAAAGATTTTATACTCCCAGAATATATTTATTATTTCTTGCTGGACTGCCATAATAAAGGTGTATTTGAAAAACTAACGTCACAAACAACAATACGGCATTTAACTCAAGAAAAGCTTAAAGAAATCAATATTCCAATTCCTCCCATGCGAGAACAATTAGAAATTGTTAGACGAGTTGAGAGATTTTTGTCTCTAGCTGATCAGTTGGAAGTAAAATATAATGAAGTTTGTGAAAATCTTTTACATGCAGAAAAATCGATATTACAGAAAGCTTTCCGAGGTGAACTTGGAACAAACGAACCAAGTGACGAAAATGCGATTGAATTATTAAAGGAAGTACTTTTAAGAACTAGTGAATTAGTTAATAAGCTATGAAAAGACATCCAATTTTAATGGGTGTCTTTTTTATATCCTATCTTCAATATAATGAAGAACTTTGTTCTCGATAGACTGTAAGCATTCGGTAACGTTTTACAGTAAATACCAAACACTGTAATGACAAGGGTCTTTATATGTTTACTTTGTTACCGTTTGACTGTTACCGAATTAATTGTTACTATTTAGAAAGATAAACCTGTAATGGAGGATGTTATATGAGAAAAATAGCATACATAAGAGTATCATCTGAAAAACAGAACACTGCACGTCAACGGAAAGCGCTTAAAGAAGCGGGATGTGAGTTGTTTTATGAAGAGAAAATTAGTGGTAAGAATACAGATCGCCCAGAATTGCAGAGAATGCTATCGGAGATACAAGAAGAAGATATAGTGATTGTTCATGAAATATCCCGCTTATCCCGTTCAGTAAAAGACCTGTTAACGATTGTTGAACTAATCAAGGAGAAGGGAGCTTCTCTTAAGTCACTCAACGAGTCATGGTTGGATACTTCCAGTAACAACCCTATGAATGAGTTCTTACTAAATATCTTTGGCAGCTTAGCACAGCTTGAACGTGGATTAACATTACAACGTCAACGTGAAGGTATCGAGATTGCAAAGAAAGAGGGTAAGTTTAAAGGACGCAAGATAGAGGTTACAGTAGGTGGTAAGAAGTCAGAGAAGGCTACACAAGCGGTTGAGTGGTATAAGGAAGGTAAGTCAGTGAGATACATCTGTAAAGCATTATCAATAGGTACTGGAACATTCTATCGCTTGTTAGAACGTGAAGGGTTAAGGTAGTAAATGAACTGCTGAAGTGGCGAAAATTGCTTCTATACTAATTTAATAACTGGAAAAAGGCAATCAAACGATTGTCTTTTTTTATATACTTAGCCACTGAGGAATGAATCTGACCCTTTCACTCCAGTGAGGTAAGTGATTACCATGTTCTATAAAATAACACATGTTTCTGCGTTAATAGAAACTAGATTGAGTGCGTCAGATGAATCTATTTCATACGAACCACATCTAAAATGCTAACAAGAGAAAGCAGTATGAAGAAATTTAGGAATGGGGAGACATGTGTCAAACCTCAGTAGCTAAGGAAACAAAGTATTAGTATTCATTTAATAATATCGTATAATGCCTATATATACCATAATTTTCAAAAGGTCAGAGAGTTATTCAAGCGGGTGAGGGGGGTTATTACCACATAATTGCCCCCAGCTTAGAGGACTTGTATGCATAGTAGGTCAACACACATGGCATGAATTTTAATCTATTCGATTGGCAGTTACATTGAAAACAGTACCGCAGAGCGTCCCACTCGAATATTCAATGATGCAGACGGACTGTCAAAATCACTTAATAAAGACATAATTGACAGATTATTTGATCCAATGCTTGATGGTATAGTACGCTTTCAACGGAATAAAAATTATAGTAAATAGTGGATGAAGTAGAAAAAAGTATGAGTGAAAATGCTAATGTGAGGTGATATTATGACCAAAGAAAAAGATTTTCAAAACAAAGTAGAAAATGATGACTTAATGGAAGATCCATCGAAGCAACTAAATCTAGGAGGTGCTTTAGGGACATCTGTAATGRAAGATTACACTAAGCGACTAAGTCTAGGAGGTGCTTTAGGGACATCTGTAATGGAAGATTACACTAAGCGACTAAGTCTAGATGGTGTTTTAGGGACATCTGTAATGAAAGATTACA
>NZ_JBFUJC010000041.1:0-14658 GCF_056401595.1 Paenisporosarcina sp. P4_E4_2
GCTGTCTGAAGAACCGGGAGCAAGGAAAATTGTATGTTGTTTACCGGTGAAACAAGCGGAATGGGAAACGAATCAAATGGTCGGAGAACGATTGATCATTCCTATTCTTCATGAATTATATGATGAACCTTTTGAAATTAGTCGTACAACTGAAATACAAGATCCATTTGCTCATATTCAAATTACATTCCAATCCGCAGTTAGATTCACATATGATTATGGGGTGTTTACAAGGTCTTTCCAGAATACGGTTTACTCAGGTGATGCTCATAGTGTCATTCCTTTGCATAGCGGGCTAGTTGCATTCGTATTATCGGATGGGATGGGGCAGGACATGGAAGCTTACCACGAAAGTAGAAAAGTCATTCGTTTGTTGCGTGAATGCTTGCAACATCAAATGAACCCTGAAACAGCGATGCATACACTACATTATGTCATGTCTCTTAAGCACCATTCTGACTTATATGCTACGGTTGACTTAGCGTTACTTGATTTACAACAAGGAAAACTTTGGTCATTTAAAGCAGGTAGCATGTCTACGTATTTGCTGAGAGGGAAAGACTGTGTGAAAATCGATAGTCAAAGTGTACCGATTGGGTTCCTACCAACCATGTCCGTTGATGCGGAAGAACGTATTGTAAAAGATGGAGATATTCTAGTCATGCTGTCAGACGGCATGTTCTCCCCAGAATACTCTTTGGAAGAACAAGAAAATGAACTGATTCGATTGATGAGAAAATATGAATCAACACCTACTGGTTCACTTGCTGATTTATTAGCTGCCGAATTCAGTCGCAAATATCCCGCCGCAGAAGATGATCGAACATTAATTGTTGTGAAAGTGAAGCACTCTGTTCCAGAATGGTCATTATTTTCACCGTCTTATCGAAATATTTCCCGGGAAAGAATGATAAAATAGAATAAAAGCAAGGAGGTGACAAGAAGTTGGATTTTCGGTATGAGATATTGACGTATAATCAGAAACATCAATTGATAAGCGGAGGGGATCGACTTCTTGTCGCATGTTCCGGGGGCGCAGATTCAGTTGCGCTCCTCACTTTTTTACATCAGCAAAAAGAAAATTTGGGAATTGACATTGGCTGTATACATGCAAACCATGGTCTGAGAGATGAAGAGTCCGACGCAGATGAACGTTTTGTAGAAACGTTATGCCAAAAATTAATTATCCCTTTCTATACCAAAACCTTGGATATACAAGAGATTTTGCAAAGTGAAAATGGGAACTTGCAAGATGTATGCCGTCGTGAACGTTATCACTTTTTTGAACAAACAATGAAAGAAAAAAAATATAACAAACTCGCAGTAGCACATCATGCTGACGATCAAGTGGAATCTGTATTCATGGGGTTGACGAGGGGTACTCGAGCAAATGGGATGTACGCCAAAAGAAGTTTCGGGACTGGTGAGTTGATTCGACCACTGTTATTCGTTACTCGACAGCAAATCGAACAGTATTTGAACATACAGCAGTATACATATCGTGAGGATTCAAGCAACCAAAAGGATACATACACGCGTAATCGGTTCCGCCATCATATTATGCCGCTGGTTCAAGAAGAAAACCCAAATGTGGCTATGGCTATCTCACATTGGACACTGCAACAGCAACAGGATGAACAGTTACTGCAAAAGTTTGCAGTGAAAGAATATGAGGGAATAATCATTTTTTCTTCCCACCATTCATTGGAGATTGACTTAAATCGATTCCGAGACATCGAGCTGGCTTTACAAAAAAGGGTCGTTCTACTACTATTAAACTATCTATACCCTAATGAAAAATTATGGTTAAGTCATTCACTTATTGATCAAATCCATAGCCAGTGTCTCGAACGTGACGGTTCAAGTGAGGTTCACCTTCCAAAAGGAAGAAAAGGATACCGCCACTACTCGACGATGCTTTTTTCTTTTGATGGTGCAAACTCTTCCGCCCCCACTTCCGCAACAACCATTGACATTGGTCAATGGCATTCTGTCGGATCGGATTTGCGGATAAAGTTATGTAACAGGGATGATGGATTTTGTTTTGAGGACGGATGGTATATAACACTTGAGCCAAGTGAGCTGCCAATTCGTTCGAGAGGAAGGTTGACGGGAGATCGATTGTTATTAAAAGGAATGAAGGAGCCCAAACGATTGTCACGTCTATTGATAGACGAGAAGGTGCCTCGTCAAATCCGTGATGACATTCGATTACTCATAACGCAGCAAGAAGAAATTATTGGTGTACCAGGGGTACGATTAGGTACACGTTTTACCACACAACCACATGATGGTTGGACACATAAGATTATGATTGAAAAAGAGAGCAACTAAGCTTGAGGAGGAACCCAAAATGTTAGAAAAAGATATTCAAGAAGTGTTAATTTCTGAAGAGCAGTTACAAACAAAAATTCGTGAACTAGGCGAAGTATTAACAGCTGATTACAGCGACAAGTTTCCACTTGCAGTCGGTGTGCTAAAAGGTGCAATGCCTTTTATGGCGGACCTAATGAAACGTATGGATATATACATGGAAATTGATTTCATGGACGTTTCCAGTTATGGAAATGCAACTGTTTCCTCAGGTGAAGTGAAAATCGTCAAGGACTTGAACACAAGTGTTGAAGGCCGTGATGTATTGATTCTAGAAGATATTATCGACAGCGGTTTGACTCTTAGCTATTTAGTGGATCTTTTCAAATATCGTAAAGCTAAATCGATTAAAGTGGTTACATTACTAGACAAACCTACAGGCCGTAAAGTGGATTTACAAGCAGATTACGTTGGTTTTATAGTGCCGGATGCGTTTGTAGTAGGATACGGATTGGACTACATGGAGAAATATCGTAACTTGCCTTACATTGGTGTTTTAAAGAAAGAAGTTTACTCATTTTAAAAGAGCGGACGAAAATCTGTCACGAATTTAATTATGGCATGTAAAAAGCAAGGCATATCGTTGTACCCTTTTTTCTGCGTATGATAAGATTATCAATAGTTTTTCTGTATATTTTGTGAGGAGGCTTGGGATGAATCGAATATTTCGATACACCATATTTTATTTATTAATTTTCCTCGTGATTATCGGGATTTTTGGTACGTTTAACAGCGGGAAAGAACCAACCAAAGAAATCGATTTAGGCGAGTTCATAACAGCGTTAGATAGTGGAGAAGTGAAAGAGTTTTCCATGCAGCCGGACCAAGGGGTTTATGAAATACGAGGCAAGATGAAGGATTATAAAGAAGACGAAGAATTCGTCACCAATATTCCTCCTGAAATGGAATCTCTTCATAAGAAAATTTCTGATGCCGCAGTAACAGAAGACGTAAAAATCTTGAAAGCACCTGAAACAAGTGGTTGGGTGCAATTCTTCACTGGCTTAATACCATTCATTATCATCTTCATCCTATTCTTCTTCCTGTTGAACCAAGCTCAGGGTGGCGGAAACCGTGTGATGAATTTTGGGAAAAGCAAAGCGAAATTATATGACAACGAAAAGAAAAAAGTACGTTTCAATGACGTAGCAGGTGCAGACGAAGAGAAACAAGAACTTGTTGAAGTGGTTGAATTCTTGAAAGACCCTCGCAAATTTGATGTTATCGGCGCGCGTATTCCAAAAGGGATTCTTCTTGTAGGTCCTCCGGGTACTGGTAAAACGTTGCTTGCTCGTGCAGTTGCAGGAGAAGCAGGCGTACCTTTCTTCTCAATCAGTGGTTCAGACTTTGTGGAAATGTTTGTTGGGGTCGGGGCATCTCGTGTGCGTGACCTTTTCGAAAATGCAAAGAAAAATGCACCATGTATTATCTTCATTGATGAGATTGATGCAGTAGGTCGTCAACGTGGAGCAGGTCTTGGTGGCGGTCACGATGAACGCGAACAAACCTTGAACCAGTTACTTGTTGAAATGGATGGTTTTGGTGCAAACGAAGGGATTATTATTATCGCTGCAACGAACCGCCCGGATATTCTAGATCCAGCTCTTCTTCGTCCAGGACGTTTTGACCGTCAAATCACGGTTGGTCGCCCGGATGTTAAAGGTCGTGAAGCAGTACTTCAAGTACATGCCCGCAATAAACCTTTAGATGAACATGTGGATTTAAAATCAATCGCACAACGTACACCAGGGTTTTCTGGTGCAGATTTAGAAAATCTATTAAACGAAGCGGCTTTAGTTGCTGCTCGTCGTAATAAGAAAAAAATAGATATGTCCGATATCGATGAAGCAACCGACCGTGTTATAGCAGGTCCTGCGAAAACGGGTAAAGTCATATCTACAAAAGAACGTAATATTGTGGCCTACCACGAAGCTGGGCACGTTGTCATTGGATTGACATTGGATGACGCGGAAATTGTTCATAAAGTAACCATCGTTCCTCGTGGGCAAGCAGGCGGCTATGCCGTTATGTTGCCAAAAGAAGATCGTTACTTCATGACAAAGCCTGAGTTACTCGATAAGATTTCAGGTCTACTTGGTGGACGTGTAGCAGAAGATATTGTCTTCGGTGAAGTGTCGACAGGAGCTCACAATGACTTCCAACGTGCAACAAGCATTGCTAGAAGTATGGTAACGGAATACGGAATGAGTGATAAACTCGGACCGATGCAGTTTGGTCAAGCACAAGGCGGAAACGTCTTCTTAGGTCGTGACTTCAACTCTGAGCAAAACTATTCAGATGCGATTGCATACGAAATTGACCAAGAAATGCAAAGTATGATCAAAGAGCAGTACGCCCGCACAAAAGAAATTTTGACGGAAAAACGCGACTTGCTTGAGCTGATTGCGAAAACACTTCTTGAAGTGGAAACGCTTGATGCTGGTCAAATTCTACACTTGAAAGAACATGGTACTTTACCGGTTCGTCCGCATGAAGTTTCAAAAGATGAAGCTGCTGACAAAAAAGATGATGTAGAAACAAAGGTTGACGTAGTGACACCAGATGTTACGGGTGCACCAAACGATCCATCAACTGCTGATTTACCGAAGGAAGAACCGACGGTTGAACCTACAGGTGACATAAAAGAAGATCGTAAATAATAGAGAAAACACTTAGAGCTGATTGACCTCCCTTCGCGGAAGTCAATCAGCTTTTTTATGCACGATGAGTTATGGTATGATGACTTACAGAAAAGCGGAAAGCGCAACTTTAGTTCGACTCCGACGGTGGAAGAAACGAATCGAAAATTTCATTTTCGAATAAGTTTCTGAAGCGGAGGTGCGAACTGGCGCATGTAGCTAGATCATGAAAAGCGGAAAGCACCACTTTAGTTCCACAAATTTAAGCAACTTATTAATGGAATATGTGAGGTACAACAATGATACTTGTTTTAGATACGGGAAATACGAATATTGTTTTGGGTGTATATGATAAAGACCAGCTCATTCACCATTGGCGCATGGAAACCGATCGTTACAAAACGGAAGACGAATACGGCATGCAAGTGAAGGCGTTATTTAACCATGCAGGTATCGAATTTAGCCAAATTCATGGAATCATTATTTCTTCCGTTGTACCGCCCATTATGTTTTCGTTGGAGCGAATGTGTCAAAAATACTTTGGCATTAAACCGCTTGTGGTAGGTCCCGGAGTAAAAACGGGCTTAAATATTAAATACGAAAATCCTCGTGAAGTTGGAGCTGATCGTATTGTTAACGCAGTCGCGGCAATCGATGAGTACGGCCCACCACTGATTATTGTGGATTTCGGAACTGCTACAACCTATTGTTATATAAATGAAAAAGGCGAATATATGGGAGGTGCAATTGCACCTGGCATCGGGATTTCCACAGAAGCCCTATTCGCAAGAGCATCCAAATTGCCACGCATTGAATTGACGCAACCTGATAATGTAGTCGGGAAAAATACGATTTCGGCGATGCAAGCAGGTATTGTTTATGGCTATGTCGGTCAAGTTGAAGGTATCGTAAACCGTATTAAAGCACAAAGTATGGAAGAACCGACAGTTATCGCAACGGGTGGATTGGCGAATTTAATTGCGGCAGAATCAACAGTAATTGACACGATTGATCCGTATTTAACATTAAAAGGATTGCACTTAATATATAAACGTAACCAATAAGAAAAGAGGACATACAATGAGTGATTATTTAGTAAGAGCATTAGCATTTGATGGCAAAGTGCGGGCATTTTCTGTGCGTACAACCGTTACGGTAGGGGAGGCGCAACAACGCCACGCAACATGGCCGACTGCATCTGCTGCTCTTGGCCGTACAATGACGGCTGGTGTCATGATGGGTGCCATGCTTAAAGGTGAGGATAAACTTACGGTAAAAGTAGAAGGTAAAGGCCCGATTGGTGCCATTATTGTAGATAGCAATTCAAAAGGGGAAGTACGTGGATACGCATCGAATCCGCAAACTCACTTTGATTTAAATGAACATGGAAAACTTGATGTCCGTCGTGCGGTTGGCACTGACGGTATGTTGACGATTGTGAAAGATCTTGGACTTCGTGATTTCTTCACAGGTTCAGTTCCAATTGTGTCAGGTGAATTAGGTGAAGATTTCACGTATTACTTTGTAGCATCTGAACAAGTACCTTCTTCTGTTGGATTAGGCGTTTTAGTAAATCCGGATAACAGCATTCTGGCTGCTGGAGGGTTTATTATTCAGTTGATGCCTGGTATTGAAGATGAGACCATTACAATTATCGAAGAAAAATTGAGTTCAATGGAGCCCGTTTCGAAATTGATCGCAAAAGGGTTGTCTCCTGAAGAACTTTTACAAGAGATACTAGGTAAAGAAAATGTCCAAATTCTTGACCAAATGCCAGTTTCATTTGAATGTAACTGTTCAAAAGAGCGTTTCGGCACAGCCATTTTGGGTTTGGGAGAAGCTGAAATTCGAGAAATGATTGAAGAAGACGGAAGTGCAGAAGCGCAATGTCATTTCTGTATGGAAACGTATCACTATTCAAAAGAAGAACTGGAATCTTTTATCGATGAAATTAAATCATAATAATGATCGTCGTCCGATGGATGGTCGACCTACTCAGAGGAGATTGAAAACAAAACCAGTACTTATCGTATTAGGTCTTTTACTGCTAGGTAATTTATTGTGGTTCATCGCATGGATGATTCCGAATCAAAAAACTGGTGGCGGTGAAGAAGTTGCATCCGTTGGTGGTGAGAAAATCACCCGTGAAGACTGGATGGTCGCAATGGAAGAACAGTACGGAAAAGAAACACTTCTTGAACTTGTAAATGGTAAAGTGATGGAAGCGGCAGCGGAGAAATACGAAATTGAAGTAACGGATAAAGAAGTAGATTTGGAAATTGCCTTGATTCGTTCTGCTCAGGATAGTACAAATTCACAAGTACATTCGCTCAATGACGATATGCAACGCAAACAAATGAGAGCGCAATTAATTTTAGATAAAGTGTTAACAAAAGATGTGGTAATTGAAGACGAACAAATTCAAACCTTTTACGATGAAAATCAGTCCCTGTATAATATCCCAACGACGTATCGGACGAGCTTGATTGTTTTGCAGTCTGAATCGGATGCACAGGAGACGCTAAAAGAACTTGAAAATGGTTCGTCCTTTGACGTGTTAGCTCGTGAACGTTCAGTTGACGTATCTTCAGCCAGCCTTGGCGGAGATATTGGCTTTATTTCGGAGGGTCAGGAGAATGTGGACTATTCAGTTGTAACGGCAGCTAGTAAACTGGAAATAGAGCAATATAGTGATCCTGTTCCCCTATCCGATGGAAGGTACGGCATTGTGTATGTGCAAGATATCGCAAAAGGGCGAGCTTTTTCATATGATGATGTAAAAAATCAGATTAAGAGAGAGCTAGCTTTGGAACAATTGCCACAATCTGTATCACCTGAAGCTTTCTGGAAAGAATTTGACACCGAATGGTTTTATGGTGAATAACATATACTTAAGCAGTTTTCTGATTCGTTCAGGGGGCTGCTTTTTGTTTGCGAAATGTCAGAAGAATTGGTAGAATTAAGGAAACGAAAACCAATTGAGTTACTAGGGATTAGGAGTGAGGAAATGACACGTGTGGGAAATTCAGTAGCTGATTTAGTGGGGAAAACCCCGATTGTGAAATTAAATCGTTTAACAGGACCTGAAGATGCAGAAGTCTATTTGAAGTTAGAATTCTTCAATCCAAGCAGTAGTGTGAAAGATCGCATTGCTCTTTCAATGGTAGAAGCGGCTGAGCGTGATGGGAAATTAAAACAAGGTGACACCATTATCGAACCGACAAGCGGAAACACAGGAATCGGGCTAGCGATGATTGCGGCGGCAAAAGGCTACAAGTCCGTCCTTGTAATGCCTGAAACCATGAGTTTGGAACGACGCAATTTATTGCGTGCTTACGGTGCAGATTTAGTGCTGACTCCAGGACCGGACGGAATGAAGGGTGCTATTGCGAAAGCAACTGAACTGGCTGAAGAAAATGGTTGGTTTATGCCACAACAATTCAATAACTTTGCAAACCCGGAAGTGCATCGTTTAACAACAGGACCGGAAATTGTAGAAGCTATGGATCAACTGGATGCTTTCGTTTCTGGTATTGGAACTGGCGGAACGATTACAGGTGCTGGTGAAGTGCTGAAAAAGAATTTCCCAGGCATTGAAATTGTAGCGGTTGAGCCAAAAGATTCAGCTGTTTTATCGGGTGGTCAACCAGGACCTCATAAAATCCAAGGAATTGGTGCCGGTTTTGTACCTGAAGTATTGAACACTGAAATTTACGATTCTATCATTCAAGTCTCAAACGAAGATGCCTATGAAACTGCGCGTAAAGTGGCACGTGAAGAAGGAATTCTGGGTGGGGTTTCTTCGGGGGCAGCTGTTTATGCGGCACTGGAAGTAGCACGCAAGCTCGGAAAAGGAAAAAAAGTATTAGCAATTCTTCCTTCGAACGGGGAACGTTATTTAAGTACACCATTATACCAATTTGATGAACAATAATAATGGCAGAGGAGAGAGCGGAGACGTTCTCTCTTTTTTGTGCCTAATAAAGTATCAGCTTATATTAAAAACTTCCATTCTTTCATGAATCCTGACACAAAGGAAACCATTCTTTCAGCGCCGGTGTCGAGCTTAAGTGGCACTTTACGCTTTTATTGTGGCTTTCAATAGGTCTTTCACGATAAGATGAAAGCGATAATTGTTTTTCAGGGGGAGACCGAACATGCGTGATGTTCAACTACAAACAACTACGATTTCTTTAAATAAAGATGAATTTTACTATGCCTATAAAGAATTAACGCAACATGAATCCTACCACATTTTGATGGAAAGCGGCCGTGGAGGGCACTACAGCGTTGCTTCCTGGAATCCGCTTGCAGTCGTTGAATCAACGGAAGACGGATTGCGCATTGAATGGCGTGATGGAAAAGTGGAAGTGCGGCAAGGTGAAGCGTTGCAATTGGTCGAGGAATTGGTAGCTGAATATCAATTTGCACATATTGACGAGCTGCCAGATTTCCAAGGTGGTGCAGCAGGGTTCATTACGTACGATTATGCTCGTCAAATCGAAGCGTTGCCTAACGACACAGAGGATGACTTGCACATTCCGGATCTGTACTTCTATTTACTTGACCAATGGGCGGTATTGGATATTGAAAAAGAACGTGTGCATGTTATGCATTTGCCAACCGTTTCAGTCGATTTGCAAGTTGAAAGTAACAAGTGGATGGAAGCTGCAAAAAAAGGCATCGCTTCTAGGATGTTTTCACCAGGTGCAGCAACCGAAGTGCTGGAAGATCATACTGAACTGCATGTGTCGATGACGGGGCTTGCTTTTGAAGAAGCTGTGCGTCGCATTCAAACATACATCGGACAAGGGGATGTATTCCAGGTCAACTTATCTGTACGTCAGTCGAAAGCGTTGTCTGTTTCACCGGTGACATACTACGAGGCATTGCGTTCTTTTAATCCCTCACCTTATATGGCGTTCATCCAATCGCCTGAATTTGCGGTTGTGTCAGGATCACCGGAATTACTGGTGAAGAAAAAGGGAGACGAGCTGTCGACACGTCCAATTGCTGGAACGCGTCCTCGCGGGAAGAACGAACAAGAAGACGAGCTTCTTGCAAAGGAATTGATCGATAACGAAAAAGAACGTGCAGAACACGTGATGCTAGTGGATTTAGAACGCAATGATTTAGGACGAGTGTCTGCGTACGGTTCTGTGGAAGTAAACGAGTTTATGGTCATTGAAAAGTATTCGCACGTGATGCATATCGTCTCGAACGTTCGAGGAACACTTGCTGAGAATACGTCAAATACAGAAGTGATCCGAGCGGTGTTCCCTGGAGGAACCATCACGGGAGCACCAAAAATCCGCACAATGGAAATCATCGAAGAACTTGAACCGGTACGACGTGGTTTATATACGGGATCGATCGGATGGCTTGGTTATACAGGAGATTTGGAATTCAATATCGTCATCCGTACAGCATTTGTACAGGATGGCTTGGCGCATATACAAGCAGGAGCTGGAATAGTTATTGATTCTAGTCCTGAAAACGAATATATCGAATCGCTAAACAAAGCAAAAGCGCTTTGGCAAGCAAAAGCAATGGCGGAAGGAGTGGGCAATAAATGATTTTAATGATTGATAACTACGATTCTTTCACTTATAACTTGRTCCAGTATTTCGGTGAACTCGGCGAAGAGCTACTTGTTAAACGAAATAACGAATTGACCATGACGGATATTGAATCGTTAAATCCGCAAATGATTGTTGTCTCTCCAGGACCATGTACACCAAATGATGCAGGCGTCAGTTTAGAAGTCATTACGCATTTTGCCGGTAAAATTCCGATTTTCGGTGTGTGCCTTGGCCATCAATCCATTGGACAAGCATTCGGAGGCAATGTCATTCGTGCAGAACGTTTAATGCATGGCAAAACTTCTCCAGTTCATCACGATGGAAAAGGTGTAAATGCGGGGATGCCCAATCCATTTACAGCGACGCGCTATCATTCCTTGATTGTTGAAAAAGAATCTCTTCCTGATTGTCTCGAAGTGACTTCTTGGACTGCAGAAGGTGAAATAATGGGGCTTCGTCATCGTGAATATGCAGTCGAAGGTGTCCAGTATCACCCCGAATCCATCATGACGGAAGCGGGTAAACAATTGCTTCGTAATTTCATTGAAACGTATTGCCATTCGGCAAAGAAGCAGGAAGCGTAATGTGGGCTTGGATGAATGGGGAATTTGTAAAAGCGGAAGAGCTACGCATTTCTCCTTTTGACCATGGCTTCCTCTACGGCTTAGGGTTTTTTGAAACATTCCGTACGTATGATGGAGAGCCTTTTTTGCTTGAAGAGCATTTGAAGCGGTTGCAACTTGCGCTCGATGAATTTCGAATGATAATAAAATTAGATATAGGCACGCTGACATCTGTTATTCAAGGGTTGAACGAGCGCAGCGGCGGAGAAGATGGCTATTTCCGCATGAATGTTTCAGCTGGTGTGCATGATATCGGTTTAGCGCCAGCCGAGTATGAAAAACCGACGTTAATTTTATTTAGAAAAGCACTGCCGCCGATGACGCGAGGAAAAGAAAAGTCGGCGGTATGGCTGGAAACGCATCGTAATACACCGGAAAGTGGAATGCGTCACAAATCACATCATTATGCCAACAACGTCCGTGCTCGCTTGGAACTTCCTTCACTAGCTGAGAAGGAAGGTTTCTTTTTGACGGAAGGTGGACATGTTGCAGAAGGCATTACCTCCAATATTTTCTGGGTTCAAGAAGGTGTACTGTATACTCCCTCACTGGAGACGGGCATATTAGCGGGAATTACTCGTGACTGGGTGTTGCGAGAAGCAACTGCACTCAACTTGCATGTAGAACAAGGGCTATTTACTCCAGATAGGCTGGAAGCGGCCAGCGAAGTATTTGTTTCAAATGCGGTACAAGAATTGGTACCAATTCGCCAACTTGGATCAAGATTTTTTGATGGAAAAGATGGGTTAATCTATACGCAGTTACATGAACTTTATGCAAAACAAGTGGAACGGGCAAACAAGGAGCGATTTGAGTGAATTTAATACATTACACAAAACTGTTCGAAGTGAATGGGATGGTATTTGATTTTCATAACGAAACGATTGTCATGGGAATACTGAATGTGACACCTGATTCTTTTTCGGATGGTGGACGTTTTAACGCTATAGAAGAAGCGGTTATTCATGCGAAAAAAATGGTGGCTGATGGAGCGAAAATAATTGATGTCGGTGGGGAATCAACACGCCCTGGTCATGATGCCGTAAGTGAAGAAGAAGAAATTTCACGTGTTATTCCTGTAATCGAAGCGTTGGTGCGTGAACTGGATGTGGCTATTTCGATCGATACGTACAAAGCGAAAGTGGCGGAAGCTGCCATCCTTGCTGGAGCTCATATTATCAATGACGTGTGGGGAGCGAAACGTGAACCTGCAATTGCTGAAGTGGCGGCAAGACTTGGCGTGCCGATTTTATTGATGCACAATCGTGATAACACGGAATACGCAAATTTCTGGCCGGATGTACGCAAGGATCTGGAGGAAAGTGTGCAAATAGCTAAAGATGCAGGCGTTCCTGATGAACAAATTTGGTTGGATCCCGGCATTGGATTTGGGAAAACGACCGAACAAAACATATGGATGATGCAGCATTTACAAGAAGTAGTGGAAATGGGATATCCCGTGCTGCTTGGTACATCCCGTAAGTCCATGGTTGGCAACATTTTAAATTTGCCTGTTGAGGAACGTTTGGAAGGAACCGCAGCAACCGTTTCCTTCGGTATCATGCATGGATGTCATATGATGCGTGTACATGACGTGAAAGAAATCGTTCGTACAGTACGCATGATGGATGTATTGACTGGTAAACAACCATATATAGAACGTTAAGGGGCGAAATAAATGGATTATATTCATGTGAACGATATGGAATTTTGGGGCTATCACGGTGTGTTTGCTGAAGAAACAAAACTCGGTCAACGATTCCGTGTAACCTTATCATTGGCAGTGGACTTACAGGAAGCTGGTCAAACGGACAATCTTGAGAAAACCGTTAACTATGCAGAGGCATTCTTTGTTTGCCAAAAGATTGTAGAGGGTGAACCTGTGAAGCTTGTGGAAACGGTGGCAGAGCGAATCTCACAAGAAATTTTGACGAAGTTTGAAGGGATTGTAAAAGGTTGCAAAGTGATGTTGATTAAACCTGATCCCCCGATTCCTGGGCATTACCGTTCGGTAGCTGTTGAAATTACGCGAGGTACATATGTATGAATACCGCCTATCTTTCGTTAGGGTCGAATTTAGGTAATCGTTTCGAGATGTTGCAAGATGCGGTTAAAATGCTGCAAATGGAGAACGATTTAGAAGTCACTGCAGTGTCGTCGGTTTATGAGACGGACCCAGTCGGTTATACTGAGCAAGCATCTTTTTTAAATATCGTCGTTGAAATCAAGAGTCCATTAACTGCGGATGAAATCCTTTTTATTTGCCTGGAAACCGAGCAGACTCTAGGGAGAATTCGTGAATTTCGTTGGGGACCAAGGTGCATAGACCTTGACATTTTGCTCTATAATGATGAAAATATAGTGTCAGAGAAACTGACTGTCCCTCATCCACGAATGCATGAACGAGGGTTTGTTCTCGTTCCGTTGATGGAATTATTGCCTGAAGGCATACATCCAGTAACTGGTGTGTCTTTTCGCAAGTATGCAGAAGGACAGAAAGAAGGCGTTCACGTATGGAAAACAATCGATGGGGTAGACGCATTCGTGCGTTTAGAAAACTAAAAGCGATGAAGCAACTCGACTTTGCCAAACAAATTGGAATGTCGACATCTATTTTAGGGCAAATCGAGCGTGGAACTCGAGTACCAACACAACAACAACTAGAAACAATGGCATCCGTGCTGAATATAGAGGTAGAAGAGTTAATGGGTGAGACAAATTCATAAGAAAGGAGGATGAACAATGACTAGAATGAGTGAAAAGCCTTTTCAAATCGGTAAACACATCATGGATAACCGTGTAGTATTGGCGCCGATGGCAGGTATTTGCAACTCGGCATTCCGATTGACCGTTAAAGAATTTGGCGCAGGACTTGTTTATGCTGAGATGATCAGCGATAAAGGAATCGTGCACAAAAACGAAAGAACAATGAACATGCTATACATCGATGACAGAGAAAATCCGTTGTCATTACAAATTTTCGGCGGTGACAAAGAAACACTTGTTGAAGCTGCCAAATATGTGGATCAAAACACAACGGCTGATATTATCGATATCAATATGGGTTGTCCGGTTTCAAAAATCATTCGATGTGAAGCGGGAGCTAAGCTATTGCTTGAACCAGAAAAGATTTACGAGATGGTTGCGGCGGTTGTAGATAACGTGAAGAAACCCGTGAGTGTGAAAATGCGTACTGGCTGGGATCTAGATCATTTATACGCAGTTCAAAACGCACAAGCAGTTGAACGTGCGGGTGGTTCAGCTGTAGCTGTTCACGGACGTACACGTGTACAAATGTATGAAGGTCATGCTGACTGGGATATCATTCGCCAAGTAAAAGAAAACGTCAACATTCCGGTTATCGGTAATGGTGATGTTGAAACACCTCAAGATGCGAAGCGTATGCTAGAGGAAACTGGCGTTGATGGTGTTATGATTGGT
>NZ_JBFUJC010000042.1:0-14209 GCF_056401595.1 Paenisporosarcina sp. P4_E4_2
GTTCGGATGCTTTCGTTTCTGCCCATAAGAAGACAATCAAAAACACAATGAAAATCCCGAATAATGTGTAGCTTTGCCATGAACTCCAGGCAAATTCTTTGCCGGCGAGCTCTAGTCCAAACATTAGGCTGACAACAGCTGTTATCAAGGTGATGGCGCCAAGCCAATCAATCTTAAGTTTCGTATTTTGCTTCGTTTCTTTGTAGAATTTCAGAATCAGAAATAGAGATACAATTCCGATTGGCACATTCACATAAAACACCCAGTGCCAGCTGATTGTGTCGGTAATAAAGGCTCCAAGTAACGGACCGAGTACACTGGAAGCACCGAATACACCTCCCAATAATCCTGTCATTTTTCCACGTTTTTCAGGAGGGAAGATATCAAAGACAATTGTAAAAGCAATCGGCATCAATGCGCCTCCGCCGATCCCTTGAATAGCTCTGTATACAGCCAACTGAGGGACAGATTGTGCGATTCCACATAAAGCAGAACCAATCAGGAAAATTGCCAGTCCAAAGACGAAGAACCGTTTGCGTCCATACATATCGGATAATTTCCCGAAAATCGGCATCCCTGCCAAGACGGCTACAGCATATGCTGATGTAATCCATACGTAGCTCTCGACTCCACCTAAGTCTGCCAATATCGACCCAAGTGCAGTGGCAACAATCGTATTGTCCATCGCAGCCATCAAAATCGCTAAAAGCAAGCCTGATACGACCAGGCGTAAATTTCTTTGTTCTATCATGTTAATTGCTCCTCTTATGTAAAAAATATGAAAAATCTGTGATGGAAAAAGTATAACAATAGTGTCACTAAAAAAGAAACTTTCACTAATAAAAGATTATTAATGGAATAAATGGGTGAAACCGATTAAATTACGTTTTATGCCGATTAAATATTAGATGAAGCCGATTATATCGTGATTCATGCCGAACAAAAAATAATCAATGCCGATTAACCCGTTCGCTCAATAAAATTAATATTGCATTTTATTTCCAATTTCACTATAATCATTTCAATCATATATGAAACGGCGATGACGAGGAAAAGTAGTGGGACGATGTTATATAGAGAGCTTCTGTTGGTGGAAATGAAGCAAACTAGTCTTACGAAAATGATCTCTGAGCTTTGCACTGAAAATCTGATGATGAGTAGGCTGCAACAAGAATTGACACTTGTTACAAATGTCTGAGTATACCGGCATGATTTTTTGCTGCGTACTTATGAAGGCAAATGGCGTGAGCTCTTTGTAAACTAAGGTGGTACCACGGGGGATTTTTCAACCTCGTCCTTATCGATAAGATAAGGGCGGGGTTTTTTGTATGCAATCAAAGGGGGAGTCACAATGAATGTTTTTATTGGGGGAGCATGGCCATATGCCAACGGGTCGTTGCATCTAGGTCATGTTGCGGCTTTATTGCCAGGAGATATTTTGGCAAGGTATTACCGTCAAAAAGGGGAACATGTCTTATATGTATCAGGCAGTGATTGTAACGGTACACCGATTTCCATTCGGGCTAAACAGGAAGGGCTATCCATTGAGGAGATCGCCAATCGTTTTCATCAGGAATTTGAAGAAAGCTTTTTAAAACTGGGCTTTAGTTATGATAGGTATTCAAGAACGGATCATCCACAGCATCATGAAGTCGTTCAGCAAATATTCCTGAAGCTACTTGAAAATGGCTATATTGATAAACGGGAGATCGAACAAACTTACTGCGATGTCGACAGACAGTTTTTACCCGATCGTTATGTAGAAGGAATTTGTCCAAACTGCGGGCAACCATCACGCGGGGATCAATGTGATCATTGCTCAGCCATTCTTGACCCTTTGGATTTACTTGAGCGGAAGTGCAAAATCTGTGGCAATGAACCGACCACCAAGACAACGGAACACTTCTATTTTTCTTTAAGTTCATTTCAGAATGAGCTGGAGAACAGAGTGGCAATTGCGAAGCAAAACAAGCAATGGCGTGAGAATGCCATCCATCTAACCGAACGCTATTTGAAAGAAGGCTTGCATGACCGTGCTGTCTCGAGAGATTTGTTGAATGGAGTAAGCGTTCCTGTAAAAGGTTATGAGGAGAAGAAAATCTATGTCTGGATTGAGGCGGTTTCGGGTTACTATTCCTCCAGTCAGCGCTGGGCAAACGAAACAAATCAAAGTGATGAAGCATTTTGGGATAAAGAAACCATTTCCTATTATGTTCATGGGAAAGATAATATTCCGTTTCATTCGCTCATTTGGCCATCCATTCTATCGGGGATTGGAAAAGGTGTTCACCCAACCCACATTATCTCGAACGAGTATTTAACATTGGAAAAGAAAAAATTGTCGACGAGCAAGAATTGGGCCGTATGGGTACCTGAAATACTGGAAAGCTACAATCCCGATTCTATCCGTTATTTTTTGACGGCGAATGCACCAGAAAACAGAGATGCTGACTTTTCGTGGCGAGAGTTTATTTTAAGTCATAATTCCGAGCTTCTTGGTGCTTATGGTAATTTAGTGAATCGTACATTGAAATTTATCGACAAGTCTTTCGAAGGTCATATTTCAGGGGAAATAGATACGATCATCAAGGCAAAGGTGTCGTCGAAATACGATGAAGTCGGGCTACTCATTGAAAACGGACGTTTTAAACAAGCGATTGAAGTCATCTTTGAAACAATCCGCTTTGGAAACAAATACTTCGACGCCCAGCAACCGTGGAAAACCATTCATGAAAAACGGGAAGCCTGTCAAAACGTTCTGCTTACTTGTGTGCATATCATTTCTAACTGCACTCAACTGTTAGCGCCATTTCTGCCGTTTTCCAGTGAAAAAGTTAATGAAATGTTACAATTGGCTCCATTTTCATGGCTGCCAATTGAAAAAGTAGCTTGTCAAGTTTTCCAAGTAAGTCCTTTATTTGAACGAATTGATGTGAATCTGATCGAAGAAGAGTTAGAGAAGCTTAGATTAATCGCGAAATGAGTAAAAGAGATGGTGAATTCCACAATGGAATCACCATCTCTTTTAAATTGTACAATAATCCCACTGTAAATCATTTAAAGAGCAATTTGATTACATAGAGAGCTAGAATTCTTCAAGAGTATCAGTGTATTTTCATGAAAACTTACTATTGTTAATAACCGTATCCAGGGTATCCATATCCTGGGTAATAAGGATAGTAAGGATAATAAGGATAAAATGGATAATACGGATAAAACGGATAGTACGGATAAAACGGATACCTTGGGAATCTTCGGGGTCTTGGGAAACTCGGGAAACTTTGTCGTGAACGTTCATCTCTTCCGAATGGCATAACCATTTAACTACACTCCTCATTATAAAAATCTCTCTAATTTATGCAAGTTTGAAATGAATGTTTAGGTAATGGAACTCTCAAATTTGATTGTTCAAGTAATTCATTGACTTTTAATATGGAATTAATTGTCTCATCCAGATGAGACAATTTGTGTATGATGATTTTTATGGATTTTGTGATATTATTTTGATCATAGACAAAAAGCCAAACATATTCGGAAGTTTTCCGTTAAGGTTTGGCTTTTTGTTGTATCTTATCGACTTGTTTCTCTATTTGGGACTTTAATTATGCGATAAACAATTGAACTTCAATACCGGATGGATCTATCGCACTTACATAATCACTTTGTACTGAAACGGTTGCACCAATTTCTTTTAATTGTGCAACAACTTTTTGTCTTGCTTCTTCACTTGGATAAACGATTGAAAAACTTTTCATTCCAAGTGTTTGTTCCGTGCGTTTAATCGAACTAGGGTGTCCCCATGTATTAAGAGCAATATGATGATGGTAGCCGTTTGAAGATATGAACAATGCTTGTGTTCCATAACGACACACAACATCGAATTCTAATCCTTTTACATAAAACGTTTCTGCTTCATCGAGATCTGCGACACGGAGGTGAACGTGACCCATAACGGTACCTTCAGGCATGCCATTGAATGGTGTCTGCTCTGCACTTGCCACAAGACTCTGAATATCAAGTGGATCGATGGTCATTTCAACCATGTCACGTTGCCATTTCCACATATCAGGGCTACGGTCGTAATAGAGCTCAATGCCGTTTCCATCTATATCATTCAAGTAAAGCGCTTCGCTCACCATGTGATCGGACGCTCCGCTAAACGGATAACCGGTGCTGCGAATATGATTGAAAACGATTCCTAGGTCTTTCTTGGAAGGCAGTAGCAAGGCCATATGGTACAGTCCTGCAGCGTTTGCGGGGTGGTTGCTGACTTCTATAGGTTGTTCAATTGTTAAGATAGCATCTTGTCCGTTAGTGGTAAAACTGACAATTGATTTTGTTTGATCCAAAATACGAAGTCCCACTATGTTTTCGTAAAAAATGGTAGAGCGAGATAAGTCTGCTACTTGTAAATGGACATGCTTTGTATAAGTGGTTGGATGTTGATGGAATGTCATAATCATTCTCCTTTTTGGTTACATTTCAAAAGTTGGTTACTTTATGTAAGTTAGTTTAAGGGAGTTAGCGGCATATGTCAACACTTACATATTTTCGAATAAACTTTCCTTCAGTAGTCAAGACTTACATCAAATAGAAATGCCTCCAATGTAAAGGGAAGTGATCGGATGAAAATATGGAAACGTGCACGGAAAGTGGTTGAAAATAGCAAGATGAAATCACCGTCCCCCGCACCATCTGGGAAGAATCCACTGATCGTCCCGTTGGCAGCTATCAAAAAAGATCTGACAGATATTGATGATGCCGTTTTCAAAGACTTTCATACAAAAGAAGGTCTTGTCACTGTAGTCTATTTGAGTTCACTGATCAATCCATTGGTTTTACATAAAGCAATTATCCTCCCATTAGCATTGAAGTAAAGTTAAAAACTGAAACCTGCGAACTGCAGGTTTTTTTCTTTACTCTTTTTATTTAAAATTATATACTAGAATAGTAAAGTAGTTACCTAGGTAAATAATTAGAAAAGAGATGACGATGAAGAATTTAGTGTTTCACGAAATGCATCAGAAGGCACGATTGTCAAATAAGGAAGTAAACGAAGCGTTAAAAGATTATGGATTATATAGCGCCCAGTGGTCCATTCTGTTTTGCCTGAATCGATTCGGTATCATGACTCAGACTGAAATTTGGCAGTATTTAAATGTCGAAGCTCCAACTGTAACGAGAACTTTGGTGAAGTTGGAACAACGGAACTTCATCATCCGTAAGGAAGGCAAAGACAAAAGGGAGAGAATTGTCGAGTTGACAGATGAAGCAAAGTCTTTGATTCCAAAAATTGAAGGAAAAATTGCGGAAGTTGAAGGTAGATTGTTGCAGTCATTGTCAGACGATGAAGTAAATGAACTGACCCGACTGTTAAAGAAATTAGGTAAGGATTATGAATAAACAATCAAATAAATCATCCATTTGGACAAAAAGCTTCATCAACATTGCCGTCAGTAACTTTTTCATATTTGTGGTGTTTTATGCATTGTTAACGTTAATGCCCATGTATGCTCTCGATCTGCCAGGAGGAACCGTTTCCCAAGCAGGGCTTGTCACGACCATCTTCCTGTTGTCTGTCATTCTCGTCCGGCCTTTTTCTGGACTGATCCTCGAGAAGTTCGGTAGAAAACGCATGTTGGGATTAAGTATGCTTGCATTTGCAGTTTCTACCTTTTCCTATATATTGACGGAAGACATCAATTCGCTACTTATTTTACGATTTATACACGGCGTTTCATTCAGCATAGCCACAACAGTGACGTTGTCGATTGCAGCGGATATTGTTCCTCCTGAGCGAAGAGGAGAAGGACTTGGCTACTTTGGCATGTCGATGAACTTGGCAGTTGTCGTTGGTCCGTTTATTGCCTTGACCCTTCAACCGCTTATTTCGTATCATTCCATATTTTTGATATTTGGTGTGATTATGATTGTTGGTTGGCTTTGTGGGGTTTTTGTTAAAGATACCGTTCAAGAAGTTCAGCCTAGTGCTAAACGTAAACTAAGTTGGTCTGATTTATTTGAACGCAAGGCACTTGCAATTTCGTCTGTAGGGATATTCGTTTCGTTTGCATATGCGAGTATCATGTCATTCATCTCGTTATATGCACAGTCAATCGGGTTAATTGAAACAGCCAGTTACTTCTTTCTAGTCTTTGCAGCAGCAATGCTCATTTCACGACCTATCACAGGAAGACTGTTTGATACAATGGGACCGAATATCGTCATCATTCCCTCGATACTGATTTTTGCAGCAGGCTTGTTTGTCCTCAGTTTGGCTTCGTCTGCCTGGCTGTTACTACTGGCAGGTGCGTTGATCGGTTTGGGTTACGGTACGTTATTGCCGAGTTTCCAAACGCTTGCCATTCAGGCATCGCCGAACCGAAGAAGTGCTTATGCAACTGCCACATTCTTTACGCTTTTTGATACAGGCATTGCAGTAGGGTCCTTTGTGCTTGGCATTGCCGTAGCGTATATGGGATATGCAAACTTGTATATGGCACTTGGTGGTTTCGTCGTACTTATTGTCTTTTACTATAAGTGGATTATGAAAGAAAAGTAATCCAACACCATTTTCGAATATCCACGAAATTATCCACATTTTCTTTGGTTACTCTGTTAAATAATGTTGTTGGTGGGGAAACTGCGTAGGACCTTTGCTCCTGCGGTTACTCGTCGCAAAGATAAGGACCAAATACCTTTGGTCCATATCTTTGAAACCTTCAGCGAATTATTTCGTATGTATAAGAGAAGTCTAGATTGTCGGGAGGAATACACTTGTTTAAAAAATTAGCAGCAGATGCACTTGGTTTATCTGATATTGGAATTGTCGTACCGAAAGCGGATTTTGATAAAACGGAGTCTGATGATTTTCTTATGCATGAATCGGGTGAAGAAATCTTCTTCCTGATTAAGACAAAAGCAGACGAGTACTGTTTTACAAACAAAGCGCTGATTCATGTGGATGGAGCAAATGCCATCAGCAAGAAACGCACACTCAAACGTTATGATTATGCGTACCATCCGATTACAAATGTTACCTTGGAAACAGCAGGAACAATTGATTTGGACGTGGAAATTAAATTTACCATCGGCAGCATCCCTATGACAGTGGATATCCATAAACGCTTTTTGGCGGAAATTAAAGATTTGTATAAAGTGTTGTTTGCGATTTCCGTTGAAGTAAAAGAAAACGAGAAAAAGTACGCCATTGCAGAAAACAGTTTGTCTTACGCATCCCAGTCGATGGGGCGCATTGGAAATGATGAAGTAACGCCTGCTCAATCGTTTGAAGAAATCACCCGTTTCGCACATGACTGGATGCAGGAAAATCGCTCCAAATACGCAAAAAAAGATTTTACAGATACATTTGAGCTGTTTATCAATCAATAAATCTTTAACAATACAAACCGTCCATCTCTCGGCTGAGAAAGGGCGGTTTTTGTTTGTGTGAATAAAGGAAATCAATTAATTGTAGCGAATTGATTCTAAAAGAAAGGGTGTGGAAGTAAATATGTGTGGACGTTACAGTTTGTTTGCTGAATTTCGAATCATTGAAGAACGTTTTGGTGAAGCCACTTTTGATGAAGAAGATTATGAAGAAAGCTACAATATTGCACCTTCCCAAATGGTCCTTTCCGTGATAAATGATGGTAAGAAAAACCGTTTGGGCTTTTTAAAGTGGGGGCTCGTTCCACCATGGGCAAATGACCCGAAAATCGCTTTTAAAATGATTAATGCCAGAGCGGAAACTGTACATGAAAAACCAAGTTTTCGTGAAGCTTTCAAGAAGAGAAGATGCCTAATTGTAGCAGACTCATTTTATGAATGGAAACGTACGGAAGAACGCAAAATTCCGATGCGCATTAAAATGAAAAACGATGATCTCTTTGCGATGGCAGGACTATGGGAGTCTTGGAAAGACGCAAAAGGCAACCTTGTTCACACATGCACCATTCTTACAACCGAAGCGAATGAATTGATGTCATCCTTTCATGATCGGATGCCAGTCATTCTTAAACAAGAAGATGAACAAAAGTGGTTAAATCCAAATTTGAATCATGTGGATGAGTTGAGACCGTTTTTAATTCCATTGGAAAATGGCTTGCTCGAAGCATATGAAGTGTCTGACAAAGTGAACTCTCCCAAAAATAATGCACCAGAGTTGATTGAAAAAGTAACGGGTTAAAAAGGAGATGTGGTAAAGGATGCCGATTTTACATGTTGCCAATGTAAGCAAGACTTACGGGAAGCATCAAATCCTGTCGAACGTGAATTTCTCTGCGGATACGGGTCAAATCCTTGGCCTTATTGGACCTTCAGGTTCTGGCAAAACAACATTAATAAAACTCATCATGGGAATGGAGTTACCATCAACTGGAACGGTAGAAGTGCTTTCAAAAAAAGTTCCGAATCTGGACCTGCTCCAGAAAATTGGATACATGGCACAATCGGATGCGCTTTATCAAGATTTGACTGGCTTAGAAAATTTGTCATTTTTTGCGTCCATGTTTTTGATGAATAAGAACGAACAAAAAGACCGGATTGCTTATGTGACACGCATTGTTCAACTCGAAAATTCCATTCAGAAGAAAGTTTTAACTTATTCTGGTGGCATGAAACGTCGACTCTCCCTAGCAATCGCACTTATTCAAAACCCTGAGATTTTGATACTTGATGAGCCTACAGTAGGTATTGATCCAGAGCTAAGAAAATCCATTTGGCAGGAACTTGACCGGTTGAAGAATGATGAACAAAAGACGATTGTTGTAACGACTCATGTCATGGATGAAGCAGAGAAGTGTGACGAGCTCACCATGATAAGAGAAGGGAAAGTCATTACAACAGGATCACCACAAGCATTGAAAGAGGCTTATCAAGTCGGTAATTTGGAAGATGTCTTTTTAAAAGCGGGAGGGGTATCAGATGCGCATCAGGGCCCTCGTTAACCGAATTGTATTACAGCTAGTTCGTGATAAACGGACACTGGCTCTCCTATTTATGGCACCCTTACTGATTTTAACGCTTATGCATTTTTTGTTTACTAGCAATGATGTACCTTCCAGGCTAGGTGTGGAAGGTGTATCCAGCGAAATGATAGAGCAATGGAAGAGTAATGAGTTAGAGTTGATTTCTTTTCCAAAGACAAATGATATTAAGAAAACAATTATAGATAATGAATTGGATGGGTACCTTGTTTTTAATGGGGAAACAATGACATTGACAGTTGAAAATACAGATCCTTCCCGTTCGAAAATGTTGAGAGCAAAAATTCAACAAGCTTTGTTCGGCAATTTAGCTGGAACGTCAGAAATAGAAACGAAATATGTATATGGAAGTGAAAACACTTCTTTCTTTGACGTATTAAGCCCTATTTTAGTTGGGTTTTTTGTGTTTTTCTTCGTGTTTTTAATTTCGGGAATAGGTCTGCTACGCGAAAGAATGACAGGAACACTCGAACGGTTATTATCTACCCCGATTCAAAGATGGGAAATTGTCTTTGGCTATTTGATAGGGTATGGATTATTTGCCATCATACAAACGATCATCGTCGTTACGTATGCCGTAAATGTTTTGGACATGGTTTTGGTCGGTTCAATTTGGCATGTACTTGTGATAAATGGGTTAATTGCGCTCGTTGCACTAAGTTTGGGGATTCTACTTTCATCATTTGCATCTTCTGAATTCCAAATGATTCAATTTATCCCTCTAGTGATTGTTCCTCAAGTGTTTTTCACGGGAATTATTCCTGTCGATGGAATGCCTGAATGGCTGCAAGGTTTATCTAAAGTGATGCCGATTTCGTATGGTGCAGACGCGTTAAAGAGTATAATGTATAAAGGGTATGGTTTAAGTGACGTGAAATTGGACGTATTGGTACTTCTTGGTTTTGCAATTGTATTTATACTGCTTAATATTGTGGCTCTTAAAAAGTACCGTAAAAATTAGAGGTGAATTGCGTGAAAATAGTAGAAACAGAAAGACTCATACTTCGTCATTTAAATGAAGATGATGCGGAGTTTATAGTAGAACTCATGAATGAACCAGACTGGATAAAATATATCGGTGATAGAGGTATTCGCACGGCAGAAGGTGCGAAGGAATACATCGTGGAGGGACCGATGACCATGTATAAAGAGCATGGAATTGGTTTGTACTTAATTGAAATGAAAGAAAATGAAACACCAATCGGGATTTGTGGACTCCTTCATCGTGATTTCTTGAGAGATGTGGATCTTGGATTTGCGGTACTCTCAAAATATTGGGGTAAAGGCTACGCATACGAAGCGGCAGAAGCTACCTTAACTTATGGTGCAGAAGATTTAGGGTATCGCCGAATCGTTGGATTTACATCACTCGATAATGAAAAATCTTCAAACCTTCTACAAAAGCTGGGAATGAAAGATGAAGGCACGATAAAATACGCGTCTACTTCAGAAGATGTCCGGTTATTTGCAAAAGAATATCAATAATACTGATGGCTTTAATAAACGGTATGGTTGGTTATCATTCATTTGCGCTTGCCGCACTTTCCACGTGAGCCAACAGGCACAGATTCTTAACAAAAAAAAGCTTGAAACGAGCCATCACAGCCCGTTTCAAGCTTTTTTAGTTATACTCTTGGAAACAAGATGTTTGAGAAAAAGGGATTGTGGTGTTAGAGGTAGAAGTTAGTATAGAGTGAAGTTTAAAGAAAATAGGTGAATAGAATGCAAATTCGAACTGAAACGAAAAATGACTATAAACATGTATTCAATCTGAATTACACGGCTTTTGGAAATAGAGACGATGAAGCAAAGCTTGTGGAACGCATTCGTTTTTCAGATGGCTTCATTCCGGAATTATCGATAGTGGCAGATGATCAAGATGAAATAGTTGGCCATCTACTATTAAGTAAGGCGAAAATTATCAATGAAAATGGCGAAAAAGAGGTAGTCGTCCTAGCACCTGTGGCTGTTTTGCCAGAATTTCAGAAAAAAGGCATTGGCATCAAATTGATTGAAGAAGGATTAAAAAGAGCGAAAGACCTGGACTATGGGCTGGTCTTACTCATTGGACACCCAGCCTATTATCCGAAGTTTGGTTTTCAACCGGCTAGAGCTCATGGATTGGAATTGACACAATATCAAGTGCCTGATGACGTTTTCATGGTTTGCGAACTGAAAGATAGAGAACTTGAAAACACCGTTGGAGAATTACATTATCCAAAAGCGTTTTTTGGTGCGACATCTCAAATTAATTAAGCTTAACGAGCGCAACATGATAACTCCATATGGCAATTGTTAGCCAACAGCCACCTGCAAAATAGCCAGCTAGAACATCACTTGGATAATGGACGCCTAAATAGATTCGGCTTATCCCAATCATAAGAATCATGAAAGTACTGAAAGATAACAGAAGAAATCGACCGATACGAGATGGAATATGACGCCACAAAATAAACGTTAGGATTCCATATATACATATTGCATTTGTTGCATGTCCGCTTGGAAAACTGTACCCACCAATTTCAATAAGGCGATGTAAATCTGGTCGTTCTCTTTTGAAAAGTAGTTTTATTACGCGAAAAAGATAGTGGGAACCGAGCAGGACGACAATGAATAGAAGGAGTTCTGCCCGAAATTTTAAAAAGAAATAAAAGATAATGAAAATGATAAAAGCAATAATGTTAATGGAAGTTCCTGATCCAATATTTGTGAAAAAAAGCATCATATTCGTCGAGAAAGGAGTTTCGAAACTTTGAATGAAAGTGGCAATGGGGCTGTCAAATTGTTCAATTTGTTTTTGTTCGACCATGAATGCAATTAAGCTAAAACCAAGCGCAGTGAAGCAACTTAACAATAAAAATAGCTTATCATTAGGCTTTTTAACCAATGTTTCAACAACTCCATGCTTGTAGTTATATATGGTGATAATTTATTTACATTACCTCCAAAATTTAGCAGAAACTTGTATACTTTAAAGTAGGGGGAATAAATATGAAAAAATTCTTATTGGCAGGCAGCTTACTAATGTTAGCTGGATGCTCGAATAGCTTAGATACATCACAATTAACTGAATCAAAAGAAAGTGAAGACGGATTCATCAAGTTTTACAGCGCACCTTCAGTGGACGTGGCCATTGATGCTTTACCCTATGAAGTCAATTTGCCCGAGAAATTGCCATTCAAAACTGTGGGATTCAAATCTTTAGGAATTACGGATATCGGTGGAAAGGGTCAAAATCCGGATGCACAATTTATGGCTTCAGATAAGCAAGATAATAACCTGCTGCTTTCTACTACAACGGGTAACATAGATTATCCAGATAGCAATCCGGAAGAAATCACTTTGAATAATGGCTATCAAGCTCAATATAGCTTACCCAATCAACTTGACGTAATTGTCAAAGATGTTACGTATTCATATACTTTAAATATGTCAGAGCTGAATGAGAATGAATTGAAGGATGAGTTGTTGAAATTAGCGGAACAACTAGCTGAATAAGCAAAGTAGAAAAAGCCATTCTGCGATAGAATGGCCTTACTTGTTTATTTAATTCTCACTGCCCACTTTTCGAAATAATAGATTGATAGGTTGATTCATCACAAATGACCGTAAGAACTGCATCAGATGGAATGTGTTCCTGTAAACGACGATTAATGTCCATTTTCTGACGGTCGGCAATCAATGTTGCGCCATGTACTAATAATGCATGAAATGCGTCCCCATATGTCTTCCATTCAGAGCGTGTCGGGACTTCAAACAAATCCTCGCCCACAGTGCGACTAATCAGTTGTGTCACGATATTCCCAACATTTTGATGTAAAGCAGAGCGAACGGCTAGTAGAGAAATGGTTTCCTGGGACAAAATAAACTCATCCACTTTGACATGTGAGAAGTTGGCGAGTTGTTTCTCCGTCATCACTTCAACTGTCGTATGCACATTTGAAGCTAGACGTTCACAAGTAATAGCAATCGTCAATGTCTTGGCATCTCGCAAAGACGCGACTTGGATGTTTTCATCAGCAAAAATGATGACAGACTTGGCTTTCGTGATATTCGCCTGAACAAATGGTCCTTCTTCAGATGGATCACCTTGTACATAATGGACACGATCCATGGTGACATCTGTAGGAGATGTAGGAAGAGTATCAATTATGACAATTTCCACCGAAGGATCAGATGAAAGAATTTCCTTAAGGGCCATTTCAGTTTTCTTTCCCCACCCGACAATGATGATGTGATGTTCATGTGTATAAGACAACTTACCTTCCTCCTTGCGTCTTCTGAATATGGAAAACGCATCTACTATTTTCCCGATAACAACACCGAGTAATCCAATTCCCAATAAGTACATAATGACTGTAAATAATTTTCCTACTCCCGTAACTGGTGAATAATCACCGTAGCCTACAGTAGCAAAGGTGGTCATTACAAAGTAAAATGATGTTAACAATCCTTCAAACGTATCAGGTTCCAACAAGTAAATCGTCACCGTACAAAATACAATAAAGAGTAGTGCTGCAAATAATAAAGTTAAGTTCTTCATGCGGACTAGACTTAATCCAACTTTCAAAAAAAAATGCATGTAACTATCTCCAATCGCCAGAATCTGTAAGCTTAAGTTTACACGTTTTTATTTGCATGTGCTAGATAACGAACATGATTTGGTTGATTAATGGAAAGCTAAGCAAAGGACATTGACGGAAATTTGTTTTGAAGTGGAGGGAAATGTGAAAAATGATCAACATATTAGTTGATGCAGATGGATGTCCAGTAGTAGATAGCACGATTCAAATCGCTAAACGATATGAAATGCCTGTCACTTTATTCTGCGATACAGCACACAATATGCAACGTGAAGGTGCCAAAACAGTGATGGTATCAAAAGGCATGGATGCTGTGGATTTTGTGCTCGTCAATCGTGTTAAACCTGGAGATATTGTTATTACACAGGATTACGGTTTGGCTGCAATGGTATTAGCCAAACGAGGACTAGTGATGGATCAAAATGGTCGCGAGTATACGAATGAAAATATAGATCAGCTATTGGATAGTCGTCATATTGCCAAGAAAATTCGCCAGGCAGGTGGTCGAATGAAAGGGCCAAAAAAGAGAAGGAAAGAAGATAATGAGAGTTTTGAACGTAGGTTTAATGAATTAATTCTTCAGCAATTAAATAGAAATTAATTTTTCGCAACTCATAGATTAACGATTATTACGCATAC
>NZ_JBFUJC010000043.1:0-14056 GCF_056401595.1 Paenisporosarcina sp. P4_E4_2
GCCCTTGATAAAGCGTTGGTCGTTCGTGATGCTGCAAAACGCAAAGCGGAAGTGACGAAATTCATCGATGAGCGCGATCGCCGAATTCCATTAATCGAAAAAGAATCCAAGACCACGGCCAATGTTTACATGAAACGTTTTAAAAAAGCCAACATCAAAAATATGTATCGTGAGTTTGTCACAAATGGAAAGTTAATAAACGAACATGCCACACTTTGGACAGCGGAACAGAAAGACTCGTTTCTGCGAAGCCATTCGATGGAGTCATGGGAAATAGAAGACTTGGCACCTCTTTATTACATGCACGCCAAGATTAAAGGCATTTCGGACAAGTGGAAAATGCGTGTCGTCTTCATTGATGAGGTCCAGGATTACAGCGTATTTCAACTGGCCGCCCTCAAAGAAGGCTTGGAGACGGATATGTTTACAATGGTTGGAGATTTGGCTCAAGGCATTCATAGTTACCGGGCCCTCACTTCCTGGGAACCGATTATTGAATTATTCCCACGTGCCACTTACACGACTTTGCAAAAAAGCTATCGAACGACAATTGAAATCATGGAAATGGCAAATAGTATTTTGATGCAGATGGACGAAGACTTACCATTGGTGGAACCCGTCGTCCGTCATGGCATCGATCCGCAGTTCCACGAGATGAAGATGATTGATGGCAATCGGATTGTCACTTTAATGGACGAAGTCCGAAGTCGTGGTCATCGTTCGATTGCTCTTATCTGCAAAACGACTACAGAGGCAAAAGCTGTTGCGAAGCACCTTGATGATTTCCTTGAGATTCAGTTGCTGAGTGATCATTCGGATATACACCAGGAAAAGCTACTCATTGTGCCGAGCCATCTAGCAAAAGGGCTGGAATTCGATGCAGTTATCGTTGTGGCGTTTGACAACCCGTTCCGCGAACATGCAATCGACCGCAAGCTTTTGTATGTCGCGATGACCCGTCCGATGCATGAGCTACATTTAGTCGGACCAAATCGGGAACATTTTTTATTGCCCGCTACATCAACTAAATCGTGAAATCTATTCTGACGTTTCTCTTACCCAGGAGAAACGTTTTTTCTTTTCCCCTTGCAGGATTCCTGTTTGCTGACAGATGAAGAAATGACTAGTGATTGGTCCACATTTGCAGACCCTTTACCACCTTTTGTGGCTGCTAATTAATGCAGGGACTCTATTCAAAATAATGTTACTAAAAACCGAAAAACCCCACTGCAACTTAATTTGCAATGGGGTTTTTCACGTAATAATCAACTTGCAATACTGGTTTAAAACCTGCTTTATTATAAACCGATAATGCTTTGTCGTTGTCAATTTCCACATCGAGCTTAACGGATTCACAATTTCTTCGCTTTCCTTCTACTTGTGAAAAGGCCAACAATGCGGAACCGATGCCTTGACCTTGTCTTTCGGAATCTGTAGCCAACGCTGTTACCCAGAGAGTTTTTCCATCTTCCACAAGTGTTAAAGTACCGACGACTTGCCCATGTTGCTTCGCTACAAAAACATGTCGTGAAGGATTGGATGCATTGTAATCCAGCAGTGTTTGTACTTCGTCTTCTGTATCACCAAATGCATTCATTAAAATACGTGTAAGTTCCTGAGTTTCATCCGTTAATGGTTCGACATCCACCGCAGGATTTTCTGCTACTGAATTCACGTCTGCTTTCAATGTCGCTTCAGTGAAGTTCCACTCATATCCTGAGTGTTGCAGAAAAGCTGCACCGGCTTGGGATTCTTTCATATTCAATGCAAGCTCACCTTCAGCGCCTCGTACTTCCAAATTATGTTGCAATTCTTTTATCAACGCCTGCCCGAGCCCTTGTCTGCGATATTCCGGGTGGACCAGTCCACTCCATTCATAGGAGTGAATGCCAATCATATCAATGGCCGAAACAACTCCGACCACATCGTCTTCTGCATATGCAAGCACTGCAAAGCCTTTAGTTACTGGATCCGTCATGACGGGAATATTTAAGACTTGGTCGTAATTGGTGCCTTCTATTTCTTCACTTGCACGCAGGAGTCCCTGTATTTCACTCGATGTTTCTACATCTAAAGGGAACGAAACTGTCAATATGGCAATGTCCACAAGTATTTCCACCTTTCTTTCATTGTTGTGACTAACGTGTTTCATTATGGTAACAACTGTTTATTTCCTCTCACAATCGGTTATATAATAGCGAAAGTGTGAATTTATGGAGGAGTTAAATCATGGATAAGAAACGATTATCCTGGGTGGACGTTACAAAAGGATTTTTAATGATTCTTGTCGTAATCGGCCATTACCCAGGTCAACTTGATTTCCCTCTTGGGAAGTATATATATTGGTTCCACATGCCTGCCTTCTTTATTTTAAGCGGGATGTTTTTTAAACCTGTTCTGGAAAAAGGGCTTTCAAAACAAGCCATTCATAAACGTTTTATGCAATTAATCGTACCATATTTGTTTTTCCTTGTAACGATTACAGTCATTCGCTATGGAATGGAAATCGGTTCAGGAAACATGGATTTATCATGGTATTTGAATGATATTTGGACACTTGTAATTGGAGGACGATTTGCTCGTGGTGCTTACGGAGTTTTCTGGTTTGTCACAACGTTGTTCTTTACGTATTTGTTCTTCTTATGGATGACAAAATACTTCAATCGTACGAAACAGATTGTGATTTTAACTGTCTTCTACTTAATCGCTCATATGGAAAGTTTGTTTGCGATGCAAGTAATTGGTGGTGCGCCTGATAAAGCCTCTCAAACCATTCCTATGATTTGGAATATCGACGTAGCACTAATGGCGGTTGTCTATTTTGCACTTGGATATTATATGAAGAATATTTGGATGAATGTTACGAAGCCTTGGTTGATTACAGGGCTTATCGGAACGGTGTCCGCCATTTCGCTCGATTGGTTCGGCGTAATGGATTATCACTTGAGTATGAAGTTCCTGCGCTATGAACATGTGGTGTTGGATTTAGTCATTCCGATTTCCATGACTCTGGTTATTGTCGGAGTATTTCAATGGGTTGCTTCCCACATGTCATTGAAGTGGCTGCAACAAATTGAAAAGCACTCAATTGCCATTATGTATCTCCACATTTTCACAGATATCGTATTGAATGATTACTTCAATTACGGAATTATTGGATTCACGGCATTTGGATTGTTGGTACCGATTGTTGCATCAATACTCATTCAAAAACTGGTCCCTTACGGTAGATTGTTCCTAGGCGGTTTTTCGCCGAAAAAACGCAAAGTTGCTAAACCAGTGAAATTAAAAGAAGCTGAGCCTCAATACTAGAGGCTCAGCTCAGACTGTAGACAAACTCAGTAATTTTGAGTTTATCTGCAGTCTTTTTCATTTAAACTAAAATTTAGACGAATCATTTCGGAATCTGAGCCCTTTCCTGCGGACGAACGCCTCAATCTCCTCGTCCTAAAGGTCTGCGGGGCTTTCGCCATCCGTTTTTCCGCGGGAGTGGCTCGGATTCCGTTCCTTTTTAAAAAAAATGCTTACTTAAGGTGACTACAATGCTTTCAAAACATAATTCCATTCAACGAGACCAAATTGAAATGTTTTTATATATGCGATTCCGTCAACATGTTGTAATACAGCCCTTTTCGGGTCACGAGCTCTTGTTGACTTCCAGATTCAACGAGTTGTCCTTGATCCATTACATAGACAACGTCTGCCTTTCTGACGGTATTCAATCGATGAGCGATAACAAAACTCGTCCGGCCTTCCATCAATCGTTCCAGAGCTTCCTGGATTTTCATTTCGGTCACTGTATCGATGCTGCTAGTTGCTTCATCCAACAGCAAAATGACGGGATCCGCTACCAGAGCGCGTGCAATTGACAGCAATTGTTTCTGGCCTTGACTGATTTCCCCTCCATCTGCGGTCAGGACCGTGTTGTATCCTTCTGGTAACTTAATGATGAAGTCATGTGCATTTGCTTGTTTGGCAGCTTCTATCAATTCTTCATCCGTTGCATTTAATCGGCCATAACGAATGTTATCTTTTACTGTAGCCTCGAATAAAAATGGATCTTGCAAGACAAATGCAATTTGACTGCGCAATGTTTGGCGAGCCAATTGGTCAATCGGGATATCATCAATCCGTATTTGACCATCATTCGTTTCGTAAAAACGGGCCAGTAGCTGCATGATGGTCGTTTTTCCTGCACCTGTTGCACCGACCAATGCGGCTGTTTCTCCAGGATTCAGGATAAAACTGACATCACGAATCGTATGTTCAGCATCCGATTGTTCATATTTAAAGGAGACACGATCGAACTCGACTTTTCCTTTTAACACAGTATCTAATTGAGTCGTGGCTTCATCTTTTTCAATCGGTTCATCAATAATGGCGAATACCCGCTCCGCTCCGGCAATTGCAGAAAGGACGGTATTAAATTGATTCGCCAGGTCATTCAAGGGGCGGGTAAACTGACGAGCATATTCAGAAAAAATTACGATAGTACCAATCGATACGTGACCGTTCAGGGCAAGCAAGCCTCCAACACCTGCAACGATGGCAAAGCTGGCATTGTTCAACATATTCATTACTTTCGGGATGAAACCTGAATAAGTCAAAGCCCAAAATCCGGTATGGCGTAGGCGTTCACTTTTTACAATGAACTCATCAGTGACGCGTTCCTCTTGTGAGAAAGCTTTGACGATTCGCTGACCCGAGATTGTTTCTTCAATCATGCCGTTCAAATCCCCAACCGCCTGTTGTTGCTGTTTGAATAGTATCCCTGTTCGTCTTGTAATCCATCTCATGGAGAAAAACATGACCGGAATGATTGTCATGGTCAGCAATGTCAGTAAAGGACTTAACGTCAGCATGACAATGACGGTTCCGGTTAGCGTTAAAATACTCGAGAACACTTGAATAAATGAACTATTTAAAGTGGCACTGACGTTTTCAATGTCGTTCGTCACACGGCTCATGAGTTCACCATGCTGACGTTTATCAAAGAAAGATACAGGCAACTTTTGAAAATGTGAGAAGAGATTCGTTCGCATCCGATAAATGGTTTGCTGCGCAACGCCGATCATCCAATAGTTTTGGAAAAACATCGACACCGAGAGGAAGAAATAAATACCTATCAACCACATCATCATGTTTTGCATACCTGCAAATTGACCCGGCACGATATACTCATCGATAATTTTCCCAAGTAGATAAGGCCCAACTAAAGCTAGAGTGGAACTGACAACGACTAGCAACAAAACCGTAATCAATAGTGCACGTTGTTCATCCACGAGGTGCCAAATTCGCTTCAATACACCTTGCCAGTCCCCTGCCCGTTCTCCTTTTTTCTTTTTGACAGGGGTAATATCTTCTTTCGTCAGAACCGGCTCGTAGCCAAATGGTTTAGTTAACATCTGTCGCATTTGCTTCCACCTCCTGTTCTTGTTGCGACTCCGCAATTTGACGGTATAATTCGGACGTTTCGATCAGTTCCTGATGAGAGCCATAAGCAGAAATCCGTCCATTGTCGAGTAAAAGGACACGGTCTGCGCCTTTTGCAGTTCGGATTTTTTGCGTAATGACGAGCATGGTTGCTTCTTCTTTATCCAATGCCTCCCATAGCAATGCTTCAGTTTTCACATCTAGCGCACTGGTGCTGTCATCCAACAGAAGAATTTCTGGCTTTCGGACCAACGCGCGTGCGATGGACAGTCTTTGTTTTTGACCGCCAGACAAATTTACACCTTTTTGACCAACACGCGTATCATAGCCTTTCGCGAACTGTTCAACAGAAGAATGAATTTGCGCTTGCTTGGCAGCTTGTTGCAATTCTTCTGTTGATGCTTCGACTTTGCCCCATGCCAAGTTTTGATAAATACTTCCCGTAAACAACAGTGACTGCTGGGGAACGAGCCCTATGGCTTGTCGTAATTGATCCAACGGCCATTTGTTAACGTCTTTCCCGTCAACTGTAAWGGAACCCGAGGTTACTTCAAAAAAGCGCGGGATGAGTTGCATCAAAGTTGATTTACCGGCACCGGTAGCTCCCATGATGGCCAATTTCTCGCCAGATTTCACATCAAATGTAATATTGTTCAGCACTAGTTCAGAAGAGTTCGGGTAGCTGAACGTCACATTGTTGAAACTGATTTCACCTTCAAGGGCTTCATGCATTTTACCTGTTTCTTCATCGCGTTCCAGCCCTTCATTGACCAGTAACACTTCTTCCATACGTTCTGCAGAAGCTTTCGCACGGGCAAATGCCATGATAATAAAGGCGAACATCGAGAAAGCCCCCGTCATACGCATTGCGTAGTTGACGATTGCGACCAACTCGCCAATTTGGGCATTGTTCGATTGGATTTCACGAGCACCAAACCAAAGAACTGCCAGCAAACTGATGTTCATGACGAGTAGAAGAAGTGGAAGAATGATTTCCATAATGCGAAGCGCCTTCACTGTATCCATTTTGAGGAGGTTCGACACTTTTTCAAAACGAGAAGACTCGAACGTACCGCGCAAATATGCTTTAACCAACCGTACTGCCTGGAGGTTTTCCTGTAGGACACGGTTCACACGGTCGAGTCGAACTTGCACAAGTGCAAAAAAACTGACCCCTTTTTTCACCATAATATAGAGAAAAATCAGTAGGAATGGTGCCCCGATTACAAGGAACATCGCGAGGTAGGCATTGACGATAAACGCCATAATGACACTGCCGAGTACGAGTAAAGGCGCCCGCAACATAATACGCAAACTCATAAAGAGTACGTTTTGCACCATGGTGACATCACTTGTAAGCCTCGTGATTAAGCCGGCAGTCGGGAACTTCGTAAACGTGGCAACTGTAAACTGCTGTACTTGCTTGAATAAAGCACTGCGGACATCAAAAGCAAAACTTTGTGATGCATGCGACGCAAAGAAAGAGTTTGTCGCGCCAGACAAGAAAGCGACGAAAGCCATGAGCATCATGACTCCTCCCCACGTCCAAATAACGGACTGATCTCCTTGCATGATGCCATCATCTATTATTTTGGCTATAATGAGTGGCTGTACAAGCTCGACAGAAAGCTCGATTAGCATGAGGAAAAGCGCAATGGCAATTGGCCATTTATATGGTCTGACATAAGAAAATACGGTTTTCACTAGATGCCCCCCTGAAACTTCTTCGTTAAACGAATTAATTATCTGATTGTTCACTATTATGCCACAATGAATGAGTAAAAGGTATCATTCATTGTGATGAAATGTTCTCTGTTAGATACGATTTTTGGGTAAGCGGTCGCTTAGTTGGAATCACCCCGAATTGACACTCGGCCAAGGGCAAAAAAAAAATCACCTATCCCCAAAAGGATAGATGATACTCTAGCAAACTTATTTCTTGTTCCGATCTCCCGCAATGGATAGCCACGTGACACAAATCAGCATGATGAGAGCCCCCATCAGCTGCCATTTCCCTAACACTTGTTGCAGCCAAATAACAGAGATAATCATAGCAGTGAGTGGCTCCATGCTTGATAAAATACTGGTCTCTATCGCACTTATGTATTTCATACTGCTCAAAAATAAAATGAAAGCCACTGTGCCTATAACGATGACTGTCAATAAAAGAACGGACAATTTCCAATCCAATAATAAAGCCCATTCGTCGGATTGCCACACGCGACTTATACTTCCCAGTACCAGACCGCCGATCAGCATCGACCAACCAACCACCAGCAAAACACCCCATTCTTTCATGAGAGAACCGGGATATAACGTATAAAATGCAAAGCTCAGGCCGACAGCGACTCCCCATGCCAACGCTTCCGGGCTTAACAGTAATTTGGTGAATGAACCATTCGTCAATAAGAAGAATAAGCCGATCAACGTTCCGGCAATTCCAATCAACTGATATTTCGGTGGCCATTTCTTCATACTCCAAGATACAAATATAACCACAAAAATCGGTGCTAAAAATTGAAGCAACGTCGCAACTACCGCATTGCTTGATTCAATTGCTGCTACAAATGAATATTGAACTCCTAGCATGCCGAACATGGAGAAGATAATCAATCGCTTAACCCAATATGGCTGTCGCCAAATTGGTCTTAATTGATTTCCTGTTAATTTTAGAAAAGCGAGCAAAACAACTCCTGCAACAAGTAACCGAATCGTCAACATAAACGGAACTGTCAGCATTGAGTTCGATAATATCCATTCCATCAATGGACCCGTCGCTCCCCATAACATGGCTCCGGTAATAATTAAGACGATTCCTTTTGCGCGATTCATTTACTCACCTCTTTATCTACAAGTCTACTTTTCATCTTACTATTGTTCAAGTTGAATTCAATGAAAAACTTGCGAACATTTCATTTCCACCTCCAATAAATCTCCTTGAATTTTCCTTTATTTTTCAGAATAAAACATTATTTATTTTAATGACTTGATGCCAAGACTTCTCTATAATAGGAGTTATTAGTATACAAACAAGGAGTCCTGCGAAATGAAAGGTATGCAACAAGTATTGGAAAATGGTAGCAGTATATTGGACCATGTTCCTTTTCCGATGATACTGACTGCGAGTGACGCAACGGTACTTTGGTGGAGTAGRGAAGCTGAGAGAACATTTGGTTTTACTGCGGACGAAATCGTTGGAAAATTCTATCCTTTTTTCGAAGAAAACCGTTCAGCCATACATAAATCAACGTGGGGTCAAGTGGTTCAAAGTGAGAACCCAATTCGTTTTGAAAATTTCATTATTCATTCAAAACATGGCAAAGCTGTTCATGTTTCAGCTGTTTTAAATTCAATGACAATCGATAATGAACAATGCGTCATGTTCTTATTTGAAGTTAATAATGTTCCAACAATGGATCAAACATCAAGTACACAAGAATTAGCTAGCTTTAAAATGGGAATCGATGAAACCTTTATGCTCACTTATTTGGACCCAGATGGGCTAATTACATATGCAAATACATTGTTTTTGAAAACAAGTAAATGGACGCCAAAACGTATTATTGGTAAGTCATTTTGGCAGCTTTTCCCCGAAGAGTCAGCTGAGAAATCGGTCAACCCAATATGGTACACCCTGAATAGCAACCGCGTTTGGCAAGGGTCTGTTGAAAAACTGACTAAAGATGGAGAAACATATTGGGTAGATATGACGGCCATCCCTGTTTTGGCGACGAATGATGAGCCTATGTACTTTGCCATTTTGGAAAAAGATATCACGGATAAAAAACGCCTGCAATTGCATCTTGAGCAAATTGCTTATGTGGATTCAGAGACAGGATTAATGAATCGCCATCGTCTTGAAAATATCGTGTCCGGACTTATTGCAGAAGAACGTCACTTTTCTTTCATCTTTTTAGATATCGATAAGTTTTACACATTGAGAGACATGCACGATGAAGAGTCTGAAACCACTCTATTACTGGAATTTGCAAAACGCCTGAAAATGTATTTCCAGGATAGTGATATCGCACGCGTGGGTGAAGATGAATTTGTAGTGTTGACGCCTTTGAGTGATTGGTTTATTCAAGGTTTCTTAAGTTACTTGAAGCAGCATCCGATTTACATTCGCAACAAAGCTATCCCGATTTCAATCAGTGGCGGGATTACGAGATACCCAGAAGATCAATCAACATTTTTACATATGATGAGGGCGTCTAGTGCGACCATCCATAAGGTGAAGCAAGAAGGCGGAGGAAATATCGTCAGCCTTTCAAAAGCCAATCATGTCGCGTTAAGCCGAAAGGCCATGATTGAAAAACGTTTGATTGAGGCGTTGCACCATAAAGATTTAACTGTTATGTATCAACCACAAGTTGATTTAAAGACTGGCAAGATTGATGCAGTGGAAGCACTGGTTCGTTGGGAAGACGCTGTACTTGGAACCGTTACACCGAACGATCTCATTCCAGTTGCAGAAGAGACAGGCATGATTCATGATATTGGGAGCTTTATGTTGGAGAAGGCATGCGAGCAAGCCGCACTTTGGGCAAAAAACGGCAAGCCGATGAAAGTGAGTGTAAACTCTTCCATTCGCGAATTCCGTGATAAAAACATGGTAAAGCAAGTTAGACAGACATTAGAGAAATTTGGCTGTCCTGCTCATCTACTGCAAATTGAGATTACTGAGAAGTTTGCACTGGAAGCGGAATCGGAACAATCCATCATTCGCCAAATGCATCAGCTTCAAAGTGAGGGCATCAGGTTTGTTCTCGATGATTTCGGGACAGGCTATGCGTCTTTCCGTTATATGCAGATGCTACCGATTACCGAACTTAAAATCGATCAATCATTTATCGCGTCCATTACGAAACAAGAGAAATTGCAAAAACTAGTACACGGCATGATTCAGTTTGGAAAATCAATGGAGATACGCGTCTTGGCTGAAGGTGTTGAGACAAAAGAACAACAGGATTTATTGACAAAACTCGGCTGTGACGCCATTCAAGGTTTCTATATCAGTCATCCTGTATCTGCTGGCGAAATTGAAAATTTATAAAATAAATGCGCAAAGTGCCTGTTTAGCTTGAAACCTTGCTCAGACATAAAAAAGACGGTTTCTCAAACATTCTGAGAAGCCGCCTTTTTTCTACTTAAATACCTAAATATCAACTGCATCAAAACTTCAGCAAACACCAAACCCATTGCGATTGCACCTGATGTCATAAATGCTTTGGAAGCGTAAGAGATGGCGGTTAAATAGTCATTTTCCACAATGTTGCGCATCGCATTGTATGCAAGTCCTCCGGGAACGAGTAAAATGATGCCCGGTACACTGAAAATGATCATCGGCATACGGAAACGTTTAGATAAAATATGTGATGCCAGCGCTACGATAAAAGCTCCTGCAAAGGATGCTTGAATTGCATCACCTGAAACCATTGTAAAACCACTGTAAATTACCCAACCGCACATCCCTACTAAGCCGGCTGCAACTAGTTTTTTTCTAGGGGCATTAAATATAATGGCAAATGACATTGCGATAATAAAACTTAACACCGCTTTTACGATCCAAATCATGACACCCCTCCTAAAATGATAGTACGAGTGCAACGCCTGCACCGATTGCGAATGCTGTCAACAATGCTTCTGCACCTTTTGATACCCCRGAAACAAAATGCCCGGCCATAAGATCGCGTACTGCATTTGTAATGAGCAATCCTGGTACCAATGGCATGACACCACTGATAATGATAGTGTTCAAGTCTTCCCCAACTTGCAGCAGAACCGCTAAAAAAGCCAGGGTTCCAACGATTGAGGCAGCAATGAATTCCGCGAAAAACTTAACACGGGTCAATTCATGTATTAGTGTGACCACAACGAACCCCATTCCACCTGCAATGGTCGCTGCCGGAACATCTTTCACGACACCATCGAACAGGATAAGAAAACACCCGCTCGCAACTGCAGCTGCTATAAACTGTAATAGAAAAGGGAACATTAAGTTGGCACTGGCAACTCGTTGTAATTCTTCATATGCTTCTTCGATAGTCAGTTCAGTGGTGGCCAGTTTTCTTGATACTTGATTCACAAGTGCTATTTTCTCTAAATCTGTCACCCTGTCCCGAATGGTCATCAACCGTGTCGAGCCATCTTTTCCAAGCGAAAACATGATTCCTGTTGGTGTGACGAAGCTTTGGGTCCCTATCAGACCTTGTGAAATCGCCATACGGGTCATTGTATCTTCAACCCGATACGTTTCCGCACCACTCTCAATCATTAGTCGACCCGCAAGCAGGCAACAATCTATTGCCAAATCATTCTTCTCATTTAGCACGTCTGTGCCCACTCCTTTCACTTATCACCTTTGCACAATCTTAACGAAATGTGCAGTAAAAAACAAATATTGTTGGTACTTTACATGAATCTATTGCTCATACCGAGTACAATGATATAAACGTGAGTAGCCATCCATTACATATTCACTTTTCCGGTTCTATAAACTATTCATTTCGTATATACGACAGTACAATACCTATAAGTAAATTCTTTTCATAAAGGGGGAAATTTCATGCAAGGTTCAATCGATACACTCAAAAAAATCATCGCGGTATCCCAACAAAAACAGCCTGCTGATTTCATTTTGCGCAATGCGCGTGTAGCGGATGTATTTTCACTTGTTTGGGCGAACGCAGATATCGTTGTCTCGGATGGCTTTATTGTCGCAATTGATTCTACTCGCTCATTTGAAGCCATTGAAGAAATGGATGCAGGGGGACGCTATGTCGTACCCGGCTTGATTGACGGACATATCCATATTGAATCGTCGATGCTCACCCCATCTGCTTTTGGTGATGTTTTATTGCCCCACGGCGTAACGACTGTTGTGACCGATCCACATGAAATTGCAAATGTTGCAGGAGTTGAGGGCATCCAATTCATGCTGAAAGATGCAGAAAAAAGCCCAATGGATATTTTTGTCATGCTCCCTTCGAGTGTACCCTCCACATCCTTTGAACATGCAGGTGCAAGACTGGAAGCAGAAGATTTACAACCGCTTCTCTCCCACCCTTCCGTACTCGGACTTGCAGAAGTAATGGATTATCCAGCGGTTTTGCGCGGAGACGAAGGCATGCTTTCAAAGCTCCTGATGACCAAGGAAGCGGGTCTTCGAATTGATGGGCATGGAGCGGGATTGCAACGCGAACAGATTCGAGGATATCGCGCAGCCGGCATTCAGACAGACCATGAATGTGTGACAGCGGATGAAGCACGTGACCGCATTACCCAAGGCATGTATGTGTTAATACGTGAAGGCTCTGCTGCGAAGAATCTACATGATTTGCTTCCTGCGGTAACACCTCACAATGCAAGAAGATTTTTATTTTGTACAGACGACAAACACCTGGATGAACTGGTGGACGAAGGCAGCATAGATCATGCTATACGTCTCTCCATTAAAGCTGGAATGGAACCTCTTCAAGCGATTCAATTGGCCACGCTGAATGCTGCGGAATGTTATGGTTTGTCTCAAAAAGGAGCATTGGCAGCGGGCTTCGAAGCAGATTTTCTATTGCTCGATCATCTTGAACTTTTCAAAGTAGCTGCTGTATTCAAGAAAGGAGTCAAGGTGGCGGAGCATGGCCGCATGATAAACGCTACTGAAAATCAAACGGATTGTACCGTTCGAATTCGCCATTCCGTTCATTTGCCTACTTTGACGGTCGAAGATTTGGCTATCCCGCTCCCGCAAGGTGCCAAAGCGAATATTATGGAAATCATACCAGACCAGATTGTTACCAATAAAGTGGTTGAAAAAGTTGAAATTATAGATGGCGCATTCGTGCAAAACATGGAACGGGATCAATTGAAACTGGCTGTAATTGAACGGCATCATCAATTACACACCATTGGATTGGGCATTGTGAAGGGCTTCGGCCTAAAAAAAGGAGCAGTCGCGACCACCATTGCTCACGATTCTCACAATGCGATTGTTCTGGGTACGAATGATGAAGACATGATTGCGGCTGTACAGGCGTTGCAGGATATGCAGGGTGGATTGGTCGTTGTCCATGATGGTCAAATCATGGCTTCGCTTGCATTGCCTATAGCCGGATTGATGACGAAAGTTCCTCTCGAGGAAGCAGTACAATCACTGGCAAACTTGCATGAAGCAATCCATACCATTCATCCGAAGCTCGATTTTCATTTATTTTTGACCTTATCATTTCTAAGTTTGCCAGTCATTCCATCACTTAAATTAACTGATACGGGATTATTCGATGTCACCACATTCCAGCATATCGGAATTGACGCGAATACGAACGAAAAAGCAGACCACTAAGCGAATCGCGTTAGTGGCCTGCCTTGTTATTAATATGTGACTACACCAATCTCTTTAAACGTATTTAAATCATAACTCTTCGTTTCTTTCATTGAAATAGTATAAAGTGTATCTCCAGCATAAACCATCCGTTGAACGAGCTGCTCCCAATCTTCGTTTTGTTGCTTGGATGATTTAATCATGTTGGCCACTTGCTTGATTCCTTCTTCAGCCGTTATTTCATACATCATTGCACCTTCGCCTGCATACTGACCGTATCCATCCTTATTAGTACCCTGATAC